>DAINPC010000001.1:0-33121 GCA_036743695.1 Solirubrobacteraceae bacterium
ATGTCAGCCGCAGGGGTGGGCTATCCACCGCCGAGCGCCAGCGCGCCGATCAGCGTCGCGATCGGGCTGCGGCGATCACTGCACGGTGGGGCGTCGCAGGGACATGACCGCCAGCATCGACGCCCCCAGCAGCGCGAGGCCGATCGCCAGCAGCATCGCGTCTCCGCCGGGCCAGTGCAGCCCGGCGCCCTCGGCTCCAAAGAAGATTCCGTAGGAGCTGAGCATCACCCCCACGGCGAGCTTCATGGTGTTCTCGGGAACCCGTGCCAGCGGCGCCCTCACGGCGATGCCGGCCGCGACCACCGCCGCCACGGCAGCACCCGCAGCCGCGCCGGCGAGCGCGGTGTGGTGCTGGTTGGCGCCGAAGGTGACCACGATCAGCGCGACCTCCAGGCCCTCCAGCAAGACGCCTTTGCCGGCGACGGCGAAGGCGTAGACGTCCCATCCGCCGCGGCCTCCTGCGGCCGCGCGCGCGGCCTCGCGCTCGTGTTCGTATGCGCTGCGCTCGTCGTGCAGCGCCTTCAGGCCGGCCGCGCGCAGGACCGCCTTGCGCAGCCACTGGAGCCCGAACAGGAGCAGCAGCGCCCCGATCGCAAGGCGCAGATCGTCGATCGGCAGCGAGGTCAGCGCGGCGCCGAGGCCGGCCACGATCGCACCCAGCGCCACCGTCGCTGCGCCCACGCCCGCCAGCGCGGACGGCCAGCTGCGCGTGGTGCCCACGGCCATGACGATCGTGAGCGCCTCCACCGCCTCCACGGCGCAGGCGAGGAACACCGATATGGCAAGGCCCAGCTCCGCTCCGCTCACAGCAGTGAATCTAGCGAGCGGAGCCCGAGCGGCGTCGATGCGATAGAACGGGGGTCATGGCTACGCGCGCGCGCTCGCCGAAAGGGCTCACCGTGGCTGTCACCGGACCCACCGGAGAGATCGGCCAGGCGGTGGTCGCGGCGCTCGAGCGCTCACCTGACGTGGGGGAGATCCTGGGGATGGCGCGCCGAGCGTTCGACCCGCAGACGCGGGGCTGGAAGAAGGTGGTCTACCGTCGCGGCGACGTGCTCGACCGCAGGCGCGTGGCGGCCCTGGTGGAGGACGCCGACGTGGTTGTGCACCTGGCGTTCATGATCATGGGCGGCGCCAGGGAGAGCCGGCGAGTGAACCTGAACGGCTCGCGCAACGTGTTCGAGGCGGCCGTGGCTGCAAAGGCCAAGCGGCTTGTCTACGCCTCGTCGGTCGCCGCCTACGGCTTTCACGCCGAGAACCCCCAGCCGCTAACCGAGGACGTGCCCGCGCGCGGAACCGCCGGCCACTACTACTCCGAACAGAAGGCCGAGGTGGAGGAGCTGCTCGCGGACACCCTGCACGGCAGTCGCACCGCCGCCTACGTATTCCGGCCGTGCATCGTCGCCGGGCCGGACGCGCCCATTCTGATCGACAGCCTCCCGTACTCGCAGATCTCCGGGCGGCTGCCCGGGCCCGTGCTCAGCATGCTCGAAGGCCTGCCCATCCTCAAGCCGGTGCTGCCCGATCCCGGGGTGCCCTTCCAGCTGGTCCACCACGACGACGTGGCCGGCGCGATGCGCGCGGGCGTGCTCGGACGGGGCAAGCCCGGCGTATACAACCTGGCGGGGCCGGGCCAGCTGACCGTCAAGCTGCTGGCTGAGGAGCTCGGCTGGTATTCGATCCCGGTGCCGGAGCTGGCCGTGGACGCGGTCGCAGAGACGATCGCGCGCCTCGGCTTCCTGCCCGCCCAGGCTCAGTGGATCGCGGCGTTCCGCGAGCCGGTGATCATGAGCACGAGCAAGGCGCGTCGCGAGCTTCGCTGGCGCCCCAAACACGACGCCCTGCACACGCTGCGCGAGACCATCACTGCGACCAGGATGGATCGCCTGATCCGCTAGCGGCGCAGCGTGCGGTGGGGCGGGAGGCCGCCGGCGCGATGCGAGCTGGGATCCGGCACCATTAGGCTAGGGCCGCGTGAGCGTGCACGAACGAAATGCCAACCCTGGGGCGGCGAGGAGCGTGGCGGTGGTCACCGACAGCACCCCCTACCTGCCCCGCGAGCTGATCGCGCGCTGGGGGATCCACCAGGTCAGCCTGTACGTCGGCTGGGAGGGGGATCTGCGCCCCGAGCACGAGTACACCGACCTGGATGACTTCTACGCGCGCCTGAGCCGCTCCCCGCAGCTCCCCACCACCTCGCAGCCGTCCGTAGGGGACTTCCTGGCCTGCTACCAGCCGCTGATCCAGGCCGGGCGCGAGATCATCTCCGTGCACATCGCAAGCGGCCTGTCGGGAACGTGCGAGAGCGCCCGCGAAGCGGCCGGCATCGTCGCCGAGGAAGGACACCCCGGTGCAGTCCATGTGCTCGACAGCCAGACCGGCGCGGGCGGACTCGGATGCCTGGTGCTGCTCGCCGCGTCCGTCGCCGCGGACGGCGGGTCGCTGGCGGAGGTCGCCGAAGCCGTTCACCGTGGGAGGGAGACCCTCGACATCTGGTTCTGCCTGGACACGCTGGAGTACCTGCGCCGCGGCGGGCGCATCGGCGCGGCGCAGGCGATGGTGGGCACGGCCCTGAAAGTCAAGCCGATCCTGACGTTCGGCACCGAGATCGCTCCAGTCGGGCGCGTCCGTACGCACGGGCGGGCGTTCGAGCGGATGGTCGCCTACCTGCACGAGCTGCACGAGCGCGGCGCCACCGACTGGATCGTCCAGCACGCCCAGGCCCCCACGGACGCCGAACGGCTGGTCGCCGCGGGGCGCGCGCTGTTCGGGACCGAGCCGTTGTTCTGCACGGAGGTGGGCCCTGTGCTGGGCGCGCACCTCGGCTCGGGGATGCTCGTCGGCGGGATGACGCGACCGAGCTGAGGTGTTGAGGAGCGCGGCATGAGCAGGGCGCTCGAGGACTCCAACCGCCGCCTGCTGCGTGCGCGTGACATCCTGCGCCGGCGGCAGGTGGAGAACATCGAGCGTCGCGCGCCGGGTCTATGGTTCTACCGGCGATGGGTCAACAAACGCCCAACAGCTCCATGGAGCAGGACTGGCGGCTGGAGGCCGAGCTCTACGTCGGCGACCCCCGCCCCTCACTTCACGATCTCGTTCGGCGCTTTCGTGGGCCGGCTGTTGTCGAGGAGATTGAGAGCACCGCCCCGCATGACGCCGTGATCACTCACGATGGCAAGCTGCTGTTTGCCTACGCGGCTGACGAACGGACGCTCAGGGCGACCCGGAGCGCAATCGAGAGTGCTCTTGGGCGCGACGACATCAAGGCGAGCGTGCGCATCAGCCACTGGGATGACGAGCTCGATGACTGGCGTCAGACCGATCCTCCGGCGACCGCCAAGCAGAAACGAGCTGAGGACACGGCAGACCGTCTCGCCGAGACAGTGGAAACACGCACGCTAGTCGCGTCCTCCGGCAAGCTCATCCGAGCCGAATTCGAGCAGACGATGCGCGACTGGGCCGGCAGGCTCGGCGTTGAATGCGAGATCATCGAGCATCCGCACCTGCTGAGGACACAGGTCGGCTTCACTGTCACGGGCCCGAAACGCAAGCTTGACGAGTTCTCGCAGGGACTGGGCGCAGAGGAGCGTGCGACCATCCGCACCGAGACCGCGGTCATGCTGAGCCCGCTGTAGCAGGCGCCTCCAACGGGGGCCCTGCCATACGGCTGGTACGTATCATCGTGGCATGAGCTCCGCTGCTCGCGTTGAGCGCGCAACTCGCCGGCGAGCACGAGACGTCGGATGAACGACGGCCCGTCAGCGACTGACCGCAGCGCCTCGGGCTCGCCACGCGAACAAGGCCCTGAGGAGCCACAACCGCCTCGGATGATTACATCCAAGCGAGCGCTGCTGGCGGGCGCCACGGCATTCATCGCAGTCAACCTGTGGACCGGCGCGCCTCTGCTCGCCCTGTGGGTCGGCTCCAAGGTCGTAGGTCAGAAAACGCTCAGCATGAGGGCGGTGTTCGTCGTCCTCGTCGTCCTGGCAGTGGTGCTCTATGGGATGACTCTCGCCCTCGCATGGCTGAACGCCACCTACGACGAGCTGATCGGGCGGCGGCGCGGCGAACGCCGCCTCACCTGGCTTCGCAGCATGAACACCCAAGAGAGCGAGACCGTCAGCGAAGGAGCGGGAATCAGCGCGCTTGAGAGGATCATCATGGCCAGCGTCTACGTCGCGGTCATCACATTCGTGATCTGGTTCTTCTTCTTCGCCGGCTCGCCACTTCCCGGCTGACTCCGAGACGCAACAGGCAAGCCTCCTCCCCAACGCTCATCAAGCACCCCATCTACGCGGCCGGCGTGGAGCCACGCCCAGAGGCTGCAGTTCGTGTGGCGCGCACTGGGACGTGGCGGGTGACTGCACGGGAGTACGATCGCCCGATGGAACGATGTGTCGAGCTTGCCGCGCTGTCGCGCGAGCACCACGTGGCGCTCGAGGTGGCGCTGCGCCTCCGGCGTGCGACCGGCGTGGACGCGGAGACGGTCCGCGACGCAACTCTCGGCTTCTGGCACGAAGAGGGGCGCGCTCACTTTCGCCTTGAGGAGGAGCTCCTGCTACCAGCGTTCGCCCACCATGTGCCGTCGGACGATCCGGACGTCGTTCGCGTGCTGGTCGACCATGTGGATGTTCGCCGACGGATCGCCGACCTCGAAGCCGGTGGTCCCGCCGACGCTGCAGCGCTCAACGCGCTGGGCGAGCTGTTGAACGGGCACGTCCGCCACGAGGAGCGAACGCTGTTTCCGCGCATCGAGGCGAGGCTGGACCGCGATGAGCTCGCTGCTTTGGGTGCCGCGCTCAACGCGGCGGGAGGGCGCCACCAGCCGCCGCGCGCCTGAGCCTGACTGGCGATCTCACGAGTCCCGGCGGGTCGCCCCCTGAGGCGCTGCATGCTCCCACATGTTCGACCGCAGGCACGCCGTGGGCTCATTCCTATTCGGTCGGGCCGTGACCCGTGAACTCGATCACCTGCTGGAAGGTCGAGCGGTTGGTCCAGGCCATCGTGAAGGGGAAGAGTGCTTTGGGTAGAGGCGGGAATTCGATCCGAACCCGCGCGGCCCGCCAGTTGCTCGGTACAGAGCCCTGGCTTTTTTCGAGCTGTTCGGCCGCGGTCTGGATCGCCGCCCAGAGCGAGGCCCGGCAGCGCCTCAGGTCCCCGTGGCCGCAGTAGCGGGTGCTGTAGGGCGCTTGAACCGGCTGGTTCAGCTCGGTCCGCAGGTCCTTGTTGACGTAGCCATACCAACCCCCGCCGTAGGCCGATCCGCTCGGGGAAGGCGCGTTGTCGGGCGAGTTGATGGAGGCCAATTCGCTCGTCAGTTCCGGACCGAGGACGGGGCCGAGTACAGCTTCGCCAATCGGCTTCCACGCCTGGTCGAGCACTGCGGCGCCCGGATCTTCCGGCCCCGTGACGCCGTAGCGGCTCGCGCCGTTTTGCACCCAAGCCGTGACCAGGTTGGCTGCTTCTTGGGCCAGTTTCGATGGCGCCGGGCCGCCCGCGAGCACCTGCTTGATCAGCGGCCAGTCCTTGATCGCCGGCAGGTCCTGCGTCGCGGCTCGGTTCATGATCGAGGCGACGTCGGCCTCGGTCATGCCCGATTTGAAGCCCGTGTACAGCTGGACGCGGTGCACCGGTCCATAGGAGTACTCGTCAGACGCCGCTCCCCACCCAGGCGCGGGCTTGTTGTTCCAGTTCAGGAATGTGTCACTCCTCGGCGCGATCTCATGAGGATGCTGTGACAGGGAGAGGAACCCGCGCCAGTCGTACTGCCCGGTGCCGAGGGTGGGCAGGCTCGGATCGGTACTCGGCGCGAGGATCGGCAGGCGCCCGGTTGAGAAGTACGCGATGTGAGTACTGTCGACGTAGGGCATGTTGAACGTCGTCCCCAGCTGGTTCGCGGCTTCGAAGAACTGCGTGGGCGAGTGCACCCGGTTTGAATCGAAGTCGCTGAAGGCGAGCTCTCCCGCCGGCTCGTGGCCGCGGGTCGAGCGCTCCTTGGCGACCGCGTAGGGCTTCCCGCCCACCGTCACCGTCCCGCTGACCGGCCCGTGCACGGTTTCCATGAACGTCAGCTCGCGTGCCGGTTCGCCGTTGCCTTCGCCCAGCAGGCCGGCGTCGAAGCTCGTCATCGCGATGCACTGGCCGTTGTGGAGGTAGTGCGTGGATTTGGTCGTGGGCGGGGTCCTGTCGGGGTTGCACAGCTGCTCCAGGAACTGCTGGGTGTTCTCGCTGCCCGCGCTCGTCAGGCTCCACGCGAAGTCGCGCCCCCGCCCTATGAAGACGTAGGGCGAGATCGGGGCGATGACGCCCTGGGCATCGACGCCTCCACCGTGCAGGTCGGCCTGCATCACGATCTCGGGGTAGAAGTATCCGAGCTGCGGGCCCATAACGGCCAGCGGGTGACCGTCGGCGGAGTGCCCTGGACCGGCGAGCAGGAAGTTCGACGCTTTGCGCTTGGCCGCACGGGCCACGCTGGCGGCCTGCGCGGCGGACGGGCTCATCGAGCCTGGGTCGATCACGACAGCGCCGGGCGTGGGTCCGCTCGGCACCCCGTCATATGGGAACGGCTTGGTGGTCGTCACGGGCGCTTCCGGGTCGTTGACCTCACGCAGGTCGCGAAAGACCTTCGGCCCCTGCCAGGGGCCCAGCTTGGCTTTGAGCCTGGCCAGGAAGTTCGAGTTGGTGACTTCGTTGCCGCCGCCGTTGCCGAAGATCGAGCCGATCAGCGCAAAGCCGGCGATCGCGTTCGTGGCCGTTAGGTGGGGTACCTGGAGTTGTGCCGGAAGGAGTTCTTTGAAGGTTTCCTCGAAGGCGTTGACCCCGGCTGCCCAGTCTTCGAGATCTTTCAAGACCTGTTCGCCCTTCGGTCCTCTTTCGAGCAGCACGCTCTTCTGTGCGTTGACGAAGTTGACGGTTTGTGTGCTCGGGGTGAATTCGCGGCCGGTGAGAAGCAGCCCGAACGGGTTGATCCCGGGGATGTCAAGCGTTGCTGCAAACGACGGCCCCACAGCCATCTTCAGGAGCAGGCCCCGGTCCTCCGCGGCGACCCAGCCCGAGCCGAACATCACCTGATCGCGCGTTTGCCCGTAGACGTGCGGAATGTCGTTCTTGTCGCGCTTGATCACCAGGCCCGGCCCCAGGGGCTCTTCGCGTACGACGGGGCCGGTCACTCCGAACCTCTCCGACAGGTAGTATTTTTCGAGATCCGCCGTGGTGACGTTGCCCTGCAGAGGAGTCAGCGCGTCGTAGAGCAACCCCTGATCAAACGTCGAGGATTCGGCGCCCGAAGGAGGAGGAAAGCCGCCGTCGCCAGGCGCCAAGATCTGGTAAGCAGGCCCAGAGAAGTCTTCGAGGGGGGTTTCGGCGGAGGCGGTCGCAGACGCCCCGAGAACGAGCAAGCCCGCCAACAGCAAACCAAGACCAAGTCGCCGGACCTGGTTGGCGCCTGCGCGCCGAATCCGTGCCGTAGAGCACTCTCCCATGCCGAACACCCCTCCTCGTTTGCTGTTCAACAGCAGCCCGAACGTCCGCTCAGAAACAGCACCTACAGCAGCCAAAACCCCCTGAGCGGCTGCAACGACGCGATCCTACTACACGGGTCAACACGGGTCTTCTCGCGCGCGCGAAGGGCACAGGACTAGCGTTTGGGCGGCAGCGAGCGCGCGTACGTCACGCCGCGAGCAACCCACCGCTCGAGCTGGCGCTTGGAATGCAGACCCTCAGGGTTGACCCGCAGCCATCCCTCCATGACGCGTCCACGCATCTCGAAGGGGGCTGCGTACGGCTTGCCAAGCAGCGCGTCGGTTTCGCCAGGATCGCAACGAAGCAGCAGGCCGCCGCGTCCGCTGACACTCACGGACATGTTGCCGCCGATCAAGAAGGCCAACCCGCCAAACATGCGCTTCTCGATAACGCCGGCCTCAGCCGCAACCAGCTCGCGGATGCGGTTGGCGAGATCCTCGTCGTATGGCACCCCGGGATCATCTCCGTTCCGGCAAGCCCATGCCGCCGCTGACCCTGCGCTCACGGGCAAGGCACGATGGCCGGGCGCATGACTCCCGCCCAGTACTCTGGGTCAATGGAGACGACAATCGCAGGCCAGCTCGTGAAGGTGACCACGGGCGGCCCGCAGCTCGACGGGATCGTGTTCGACACGCCGAGCCACTCGAAGGTCGTGGTCGCGGTTGTCGATCGCGGTCGCGGGCCCGTGTTGCGCACATTTCATCCGAGGTCGCTGTCCGAGCGTACGGACGAGGGCCCAGACGACCGCGCGCTGCGCCTTCTCCTCCGCCGCACGCCGCCGCCCGTCGGCACCACCGGACGCGGCGCCGCTGGTGCCCTGCAAGGACGCTCGGGCCACACGCGAGCCGCGATTCACCGTACTACCGGGAGATAGCTCGGTCCCCGAGCCGCCGGCGGCAGATCCGCCTTGCCCCGCTCCCCAGCTGGGCAAGGCGGCAAGCAGACGCGCTGAGTCCCGCTTTCGGGAATGGTAGGCCCTCCCCGCCGACACGCCCGAAGACCAAGGGCGGCCGGCGCTGGGTCAACCCAGCCGCTCGATGACGAGGGAGGCGGCGACGGCGTCCACGCCTTCAGCGCCTCCAGCACCAGCTTGTCGTGCTCGGCCGGCTTGACCTTGCGCAGCACCTGCACCACCCGGCCGTCGGGGTCTATGACGAACGTGGTGCGCTCGTTGCCGAAGTAGGTCCGTCCGTACATCGACTTCTCCACCCATACGCCGAACGCCTCGGCGACCGCGTGATCTTGGTCGGCCAGCAGCGGGAAGTTGAGGCTCTGCTTTGCGTGGAACCTCTTGACCTTGGCCACCGGATCGGGTGAGATCCCCAGCACGGGCGCGCCTGCCCGCGCGTAGTCGGCCTGATGGTCGCGGACGCCGCACGCCTGGGTTGTGCACCCGGGGGTGTCCGCCTTGGGGTAGAAGTAGACCACCACCGGCTCTCCGCGGAAGTCCGACAGCTTGACCGTGCGCCCGTCCTGGTCGGGGAGCTCGAAATCCGGGGCCTGCGATCCCTGCTCGATCATGTGGATCCTCTCTTGTCGGGGGCGGCAGCATTGATGCGGCGGCCTGTCAGGGGCCGCGCGCTCGCGCGGCTCAGCGCAGCAGCCGCGAGAGCCTGCGGTCCTTGAGCACCCGGCCCTCGGTCTGGCAGGCGGGACAGTAGGCGATCACGTAGTCCTCGAAGTGGACCGCCTGGAGGATGGTGGCGCAGCGTGGGCAGGGCTCCCCCTGGTGGCGGTGGACGCTGAGCGGCATCGGCAGCTTGTCGGGGATGGGCAGGCTGACCGCCTGCTCGTAGTGGGCGATTGCTCCGGTGAGCGTCTCGATCGCCGCCTCCCTCAGGCGCTCGGCCTCCTGCGCGTCGAGGTCCGCTCCCCGCTTGTAGGGCGAGAGCTCGGCGCGCCACAGGATCTCATCGACCCACGAGCGTCCGATGCCGGCGATCACGTGCTGGTCGCGCAGGAGCGCGTGCAGCGGCCGCGGAGCATCCAACAGCTCCTTCAGATCCGGAGGATCGGGCCAGGCTTCAGGACCGAGCGTGGCCAGGGCCTGGTCCTGCTCGAGCTCCCCGGCAGCCAGGAGCTTCACCCACGCGGCCTGCTTGGAGCCGAACTCGCGCAGGCGCAGCTCCCGATCGCCCTCCACGCGCACCAGCAGCCGCGACGTTCGATCGCGTGGCCCGGCGCGCTTGTCATAGAGCTGCAGCCGTCCGGCGGACATCAGGTGGATGAGCAGCGCCAGCTGGCCGTCCGTCTGGACGATCAGCTGCTTGCCGCGCCGGCGCACCGCCGCGATCCGCTGTCCGGTGAGTGCCGCGAGCGGCGGCTGGAACGTCTTCAGCGCGTTGATCCCCGGAGCCAGCGCGGACTCGATCTGCGCGCCGCTCAGGGCGCCGTCGAGCAGGCGCGCCGTGATCTCCACCTCGGGCAGCTCCGGCATCGCCCCTCATCGTAGGGCGATGCCGGAGTGCGCAGCCTCGTTCGTGGGCAGCGCCGGATCGGCCGCTCGGACGCCCCGGCCCAGGCCCCGCTGCTAGGAAGCGCGGATCGGCGGTCCTTCGTACTTGACGCCCGTGGGACTCTTCCAGCGCACGCGCCAGTATTGCCCGCTCCTGGAGGAGTTCAAGCTCCAGTAGCCCGTGCTGCTGGTCGTGACGGTCTTCAACGTGCGGTAGCTCTTGGAGCCCTTCAGGCGCACCAGGACGGTCACCTTCGTGGCTGCGGTGGTCGGGCGCACGAGACCCCACAGCGAGACGCCGTGGTGGAGTTTGGTGACGGTCAGCGGCACCGGCCAGCCTGAGTAGAGGGGCTTGTGCGCGCCGCTGACGTACTCCAGGCCGGTCTGGAAGCCGACCGTGCCGCCGCGCACGCTCGAACCCGGCGCGCCGCCCAGCGGATCGTCTTTGAGCAGGTACTGGGAGAACGCAGCCACGCGCGCGTTGGAGTAGGCCATGTGCTCGGCGATCGCGTCGAATTCCACCTGCTGGGCCGCGGACACGCCGAGCTGCTTGTTCGGCTTGCTCTGCACCCCGAACTCCGTCAGGTAGATCGGCACCTTGCCGTTGATCGCGTGCGCACGGGCGGCCAGGTCCAGGGCGCGGGACAGGCGCGAGAGCGATCCGATCGTCACGTTGTCCGCCTGCGACGAGACGTAGTGGGGACCCGCCGGAAGCGTGTAGGCGTGGTGCGCATAGCCGGCCATGGTCACCGCTCCGTAGGAGCACACTTTCTTGTACTTGGCGTTCAGGCAGAGCGCTTCGCGCAGGAAGGCCAGCGGCGCGACGTCATGGAGGAGCGCCTTGCTCCGTTCCGTGCGCAGCAGGCTCTTGACGCTGGTATAGCCCGTTGGCGCGGTCTCGCCGAACAGGACCCGGGGATGGGCGAGCCCGCCCGCCTGCAGGCCCGCATAGCCGGCCTGGTAGAGGCCGCGGTAGATGCGCGGCGAGGCGGGCGTGCCGTTGGAGTTCCACTGGGGCAGCAGGAACGCCGGGTGGTTGGGCTCGTTCCAGATCGAGTAGATGGAGACCTGCGAGCCGAAGTGGCGGGCGACCGCGGTCATGAATTCCTGGAACTCCTTGTAGCCTGGTTTGGTGACGTACGGCGCTTTCTTGTTCGACGTGGCCCAGCGGGGCACGGGCGAGGTGACCGTCAGCAGGACCGGCCATTTCAGCCGCTGCGCTTCCGTGAGCAGCGCGTCGTACTGGCCCCAGGCATAGCTGCCCGGGTTGCGCGCGTCGAAGCTCGGCTGCTTCGCGCTTTCCGGGGAGGGGGCGACGCTGGCCCAGTAGAGCTCGACGCGCAGCGCGTGCACGCCGAGCGCCTGCAGCTGCTTGATCGCGTGCGGGCGTGTGCTCGGTTCGAGCAGGTCGCTGGAGCCCTCGAAGTAGGTCAGCTGGTTGTGGGAGGCGAAGGCCTGCCCGGCGTCGGCGGCGCCGCTCAGCAGGGCGCAGGCGGACAGAGTGAGGAGGAGAGTGCGAGTTTTGAACATGGTGGCTTGAGACACCTCAGCGCAGAGAAGGTTGCGGTGTTTGTACGGTTCGGGGCCGTGAGCGCTCCGATCGCACCGGACGACATCGTGCAGAGCACGGCGGAGGGGGAGGCTAACAGCCGGCCCCCGCTGCTCGTGCTCGAGCCGCTGAGGGCCTTCCTGGACGAGCACGGGATCGGCGGCGGCGGCGGCGCCGGCGAGCTGCGCGCCTCGCCGATCGGCGAGGGCCATTCCAACATCACCTACCTGATCGAGCGCGGCGGCCGCGAGGTCGTGCTGCGCCGCCCGCCCCGCCCACCGCTGCCGCCGAGCGCCCACGACGTGCTGCGCGAGGCCCGTCTGCTGCGAGCGCTGCGCAGCACGCCCGCCCGGGTGCCTGAGGTGCTGGCAGTCTGTGAGGACCCCGCCACGATCGGCGCCCCGTTCTACGTGATGGAGCGCGTGCCGGGCGATGTGATCGTGGCGAGCGTTCCCCAGGCGCTGGACACGCCCGCCGAACGCCGCCGCATCGGCGAGCAGCTGATCGACGCGCTCGTGGAGATCCACGGCGTTGACTGGCGCGCGGCCGGGCTGGAGGGCTTCGGCAAGCCGACGGGCTACCTGGAGCGCCAGCTGCGGCGCTTCACGGGCCTGTGGGAGCTCAACAAGACGCGGGAGATCGCAGCCGTCGAGAGCGTCTGGGCCTGGCTGGCCGAGCACATGCCGAGCTCGGGGCCCGCCACGATCGTGCATGGCGACTTCCGCCTCGGCAACACGCTGTTCGCCTCCCAGGCGCCCGCGCACCTGAAGGCGGTGCTCGACTGGGAGATGGCCACGATCGGCGACCCGCTGGCGGACATCGGCTACCTGTGCATGATGTGGAGCGAGGCGGGCGACCCCACGAGCGGGCTGCGCGAGCACCTCGGCAACGTCACACGCGCCCAGGGCTTCCCCACGCGCGCCGAGCTGATCGAGCGCTACGAGCAGCGCTCGGGGCGCTCCATGAGCAACATCCGCTGGTACACCACGCTGGCGCTGTGGAAGAGCGTGGTGTTCATGGAGGGCAACTACAAGCGCGCCATCGCCGGCACCACCGACGACCCGTATCTCAAGCAGTTCGGCGAGGGCGTGCTCGAGCTGGCCCGCCAGGCCGAGGACGTTGCGCATGGCCACTGAGCGCCCACCAGTCGCCGAGCCGAGCCGCAAGGACGCCCAGGCGGCCGCGGGCGCCGAGGGCGAACAGGCGGACGGCGAGCAGCCCCGCAGCGGCCTGCTGATCGACTGGGGAGGCGTGCTCACGACCAACCTGTTCGTGTCCTTTCACGGCTACTGCGTGGAGGCGGGGATCGATCCCAAGACGCTGCTGGGGCGCTTCCGCACCGACCCCGCCGCACGCGAGCTGCTGATCGCGCTGGAGACCGGAGAGCTCGAGGAGCTCGACTTCGAGCGCAAGTTCGCCGCGCTGCTGGAGGTCGAGCCCGACGGGCTGATCGACGGCCTGTTCGCGGGCGTGGAGCCGGACGTGGCGATGGTGGACGCCGTGCGCAGAGCGCACGCCGCGGGTGTGCGCACGGCGCTGGTGTCGAACTCCTGGGGCGTGCACCGCTACCCCCACGACATGTTCTCCGAACTGTTCGACGGCGTGGTCATCTCCGGCCAGGAGCGCATCCGCAAGCCCACGCTGCGGATGTACGAGCTCGGGGCCGAGCGCGCCGGCGTCGCAGCCGAGTTGTGCGTCTACGTCGACGATCTGCCCCTCAATCTCACGCCCGCACAGGAGCTGGGCATGGCGACCATCCACCACACCGCCGCCGAGACCACCATCCCGGAGCTCGAACGGCTGCTGGGAATCCCGCTGCGCGAGGGCGAGACTGTCAGCTGAGGCGCCCTACGCGCGCTTGCCGCGGCCGTACATGAGCTTGAACAGGCCCGCCAGCATCCGTGAGGTGCGCGACTTGTAGGGGTACATGAACGGTTCCCTCTTCATGGCCAGCCTGGTCACGACGATGGCCTGCTGGGAGCAGTACTTGCGGATCCCGCCCGCGCCGTGGCGCGAGCCCAGGCCGGATGCCTTGGCGCCGCCCATCGGCAGCTCCAGCACGGTGTAGTTGATCATCGCGTCGTTGACGTTGGCCGCGCCCACATCCAGGCGGCGCGCGATCGCCTCGCCGCGCGCTGTGTCCTTCGAGAACACCGACGCGCCCAGACCGTAGGGCGAGTCGTTGGCTAGGCGCACAGCCTCATCGGCATCGCTGACCTTCATGATCGGCAGCGTCGGCCCGAAGGTCTCCTCGGTCATGCACTTCATCGAGTGATCGACGTCCACGAGCACCGTCGGCTCGAAGAACCGACCGGCACCCGGGGCCTGGTTGCCCCCGACCGCCACGCGCGCGCCCTTCTGCACCGCATCGGCGACGTGGTCCTTGATCGTCTCCATCTGCGGCGGGAAGGTGATCGCGCCGACCTCCACCGTGCCGAAGCCCTCGGGCTTGCCGACGCGCAGCGCGCGCACTTTCTCGGAGACTTTGGCCACGAACTCGTCATACACGGGCTCCTCCACGTAGGCGCGCTCGATCGAGATGCACGTCTGACCGGCGTTCTGCATCGAGTAGTAGGTGGCGAAGTTGGCCGCCCGCTCCAGGTCGGCGTCGGCGAGCACGAGCATCGGATCCTTGCCGCCGAGCTCCAGCGAGGCGGGGATCAGGCGTCGCGCGGCCGCTTCTGCGACCTTCGTCCCGGTCTTGGTGGAGCCGGTGAACATGATCATGTCCACGTGCTCGACCAGCGCCGCGCCGGTCTCTCCGCGACCGGTGGCGATCTGCAGGACGTTCTCGGGCAGGCCGCACTCGCCCAGCCCCTCGGCCAGCAGCAGCGATGTCAGCGGAGTGATCTCCGACGGCTTCATGATCACGCTGTTGCCCGCCATCAGCGCCGGAATGCAGTCGCCGAAGGAGTTGGTCAGGGGGTAGTTCCAGGGTCCGATCACGCCGATCAGCCCGAGCGGGCGATAGCGCAGGATCAGCTTCTTGCCCTTGACGAGCACCTGGCTCGACTTGATCCGCTCGTCGGCAAGGTAGTTCGGGCCTTCCTTGGCCCAGAAGCCAAAGGCGGCGCCGGCGTAGCCGATCTCCGCCAGCTGCGCGTCCTCGTGAGTCTTGCCGGTCTCCGAGACGATCGTCTCCACCACGCGCCAGGCGTTGTCCATCAGCCACTTCTGCGCCCGTAGCAGCACCCGCGCGCGACCGTCGAAGCCGTAGGCCTCCCACGCCGGCTGAGCAGCGCGTGCCCGCGCGGCCATCTCGACGACCGCGTCGGCCCCGAGATCGGGGACCGTCGCGACGATCTCCCCGGTGGCGGGGTTCTCGACGGGAATACCCCTGCCCCCGTCAACGATGCCGTTCGGCGTCTCGGGTAGCTGCTGGACGATCTCTGATCGGTCGACCGTGGCCATCTGACCCTCCCCTGCTAGTTCGCTCGTGACAGAAGAGACTACTCCGACTGCGCCCCCGGAGCGGCTAGTCGGACAGCTCGACGGTGGCGATGCCGATCGGCTCGGAGGGCTGGTCTCGACCGTCGGTGGGGGTGGCCTCGAGCTTGTCCACGACGTCAATGCCGTCTGTGACCTGGCCGAACACCGTGTGCTTGCCGTCCAGCCAGGAGCAGGCCTCGGCGGTGACGATGAAGAACTGCGAGCCGTTGGTATCCGGCCCCGCGTTGGCCATCGCCAGCGCCCCGCGGACGATCTTGTGCGGGTTGATCTCGTCCTCGAAGGTGTAGCCCGGGCCGCCCGTGCCGGTGCCCTGCGGGCAGCCGCCCTGGATCATGAAGTCCTTGATCACCCTGTGGAAGATGAGCCCGTCGTAGAAGCCGTCGGCGGCAAGCTTGCGGAAGTTCTCCACCGTCTTGGGAGCGTCCTGGTCGAACAGCTCGAAGACGATCGGCCCTTCTGTGGTTTGCATCGTGGCAGTTGACATGCCCCTACCCTACCCGCTGCAGGCTGAGCTCCCGGCCGCGCAGCTCGTGTCCGTCGAGCGCCTCGATCACCGTGTCGGCCTCGTCCGCGGGCACCGACAGGAAGGAGAAGCGCTCGAGCACCAGCACGTCGCGGACCGCCTCGCCGTCTAGGCTGGTCGAGGAGGTCACCGCGCTGACGATGTCCGCCACCCGCAGCCCGGCGGTGCGTCCGCCGCCGAGCATCAGCTTGACGTAGGGCTCCTGCTTGTCGCGGCGGGTGATCTGCGGCTTGGAGTGCCGGCGCGGACGCTCTCGCACGGGCGTGGGCGCAGCCACGGCGCCCTCCTCCCATTGGGCCACAGGAGTGCCGATGTGGCGTTCGATCGCCTCCAGCTCGCGCTTCTGGCGGTCCTCCACGAACGTGATCGCCCTGCCCGAGCGCCCCACGCGTCCGGTGCGCCCGATGCGGTGGACGTAGGTGTCGGGCGAGGTGGGAACGTCGTAGTTGATCACGTGCGTGACCGTCGAGATGTCAAGGCCGCGCGCGGCCACGTCGGTGGCCACCAGGATCGGTACGCGTCCGCCCTTGAACGCCAGCATCACCCCGTCGCGGGAGCCCTGGGACATGTCGCCGTGCAGCGCCCGCGCGTTCAGCCCGCGGTCGCGCAGCGTGCGGAACAGCTGGTCGCAGCGGATCTTGGTGCGCACGAACACGATCGCCTGCTCGGGGGCCTCGGCGCGCAGCACCTCGACGAGCTTGTCGGGCTTGCCCTTGGTCTCCACGGGCAGCTGGAACTGCGCGACCGTGTCGATGGTGAGCGTGGCCGCCTCGACCTGGATGATCGTGGGGTCGTACATGTAGCGGTCGGCCAGCTTGCGGACGGGCGGCGGCATCGTGGCCGAGAACAGCGCCGTCTGGCGGCTCGAAGGGGTGAGCGAGAGGATTTTCTCGACATCCTCCAGGAAGCCCAGGTCGAGCATCTCATCGGCCTCGTCCAGCACCAGGAAGCGGCAGTCGTGGAGGACCAGCGAATGCCGCGAGATCAGGTCGAGCACGCGCCCGACCGTTCCCACCACGACGTGGCCGCCGGCGCGCAACTGGGCCTGCTGGGTGCGGATCGGCGCGCCGCCGAAGACGGCCACCACGTCGATGCCGGTGTGGGCGCCGTAGGTGCGCAGGGCCTGTGTGACCTGGATGCACAGCTCGCGCGTGGGCGTCAGCACGAGCGCCTGCACGGAGGACTCCTCCGGGTCGATGTACTCCATGATCGGCAGCCCGAACGCGGCGGTCTTGCCCGTCCCGGTCTGCGCCTGGCCGATCACGTCGCGGCCCTCCAGCAGCGCGGGGATCGCCTGTTCCTGGATCGGGCTGGGCGACTCGTAGCCGACGTCGCTCAGCGCGCGGAGGGCGGGCTCGGAGAGTCCGAGCTCTGCAAATGACTTGGCCATGACGGTTGAGATGAGAGCTTAGGCCGCGGGGTCGAGCAGCAGCTTGCCGGTGGTCCGTCGCTCGCGCAGATCGATCTGCGCCTGGGCGGCCTGCTCGAGTGGATAGGTGTGCCCCACGACCGCCCGCAACTCGCCCAAGGCCGCACGTGCGAACAGGTCGCTCAGCGCGTCGGCGAACATGCCCGGGCGGCTGAGGCAGTGGAACAGGTAGAAGCCCACCACCGCGCGGGAATGGCGCAGCAGCGAGCCGGTGGGCACCTCGTTGGGCTGGTTGGTGGCGATCCCGTAGGCCACGATCCGCCCGAACGGCGCCAGCGCCTTGTAGGAGGCGTCGAACACGTCCCCGCCGGACATCTCAAAGACGACGTCCACCGGACGGCCTTCGTTGGCCTCGATCAGACGCTCCGTCAGGCCCTCGGCGGCGGGATCCACGGCGGCGTCCGCGCCCAGCTCGAGCGCCAGCGCCCGCTTCTCCTCGCTGGAGGCCGTGGCGATCACCCTTCCGGCTCCCATGGAGTGGCCGAGCTGGACCGCGATCGAGCCGACTCCGCCGGCGGCCGCATGGACGACGACGCTCTCCCCGTCCGCGACCCGCCCGGCAGTGCGATACAGATGCCAGGCGGTGGTGCCCTGGACGATCATCGCCAGCGCCGTGCCGTCGTCGAGGGCGTCGGGGATTCCGAACACCAGGTCCTTGGGCGCGATCGCGTACTCGGCGTAGCCGCCCGTGCCCACCAGCGCCACCACCCGCTCGCCCGTGTCCTCGCGCACGCCCGCCACCTCGCCCCCGGGAACCAGCGGGAGCGTGGCCTTCTGCACGTAGGAGTTGGTTCGCGTGTGCGTGTCGGCGAAGTTCAGCCCCGCGCGGGTGACGCGAATCAACACCTCCTCGGGCCCCGGCGCGGGCGTGGGCAGCTCGGCGAGCCTGAGCACCTCCGGTCCGCCGAACTCGGTCATCTGAATCGCGCGCATGAACCGAGGCTATCGGAGTGCCGCATCCGCGCACGGCGCGATCGGTCGCCCACGGCGCGATCGGCGATCCCGTCCGCGGGCGTTGGCGGGTGCGCATCCGGCTGGTGTGGTGCTCTAAGGTGCGCGCCCATGCCAATCACCGTTGTTGGATCGATCGCCTACGACACAGTCAAGACGCCGTTCGGGCGGCGCGAGCGGATGCTCGGGGGCGCCGCGGTGCACTTCGCCCTGGCTGCATCCTTCTTCGAGGACGTGCGCGTGGTGGGCCCAGTGGGGGACGACTTCGGCGAGGAGCAGCTCTCGGTCATGCGCGGCCGCGGCGTGGACGTCTCGGACATCGAGCGCATCGAGGGCGGCAGGACGTTCTTCTGGCAGGGCGAGTACGGCTGGGACCTCAACTCCCGCGAGACGCTGGACACGCAGCTGGGGGTCTTCGAGGGCTTCACCCCCAAGCTGTCCGAGCAGTCGCGCGCCAGCGACGTGCTGTTCCTGGCGAACATCCAGCCCGATCTGCAGCGCGACGTTCGCGCGCAGCTCCCGCACGCGCGGTTCGTGGCGCTCGATTCGATGAACCTGTGGATCGACATCGCACGCGACTCGCTCGTGCGGGCAATCGAAAGCGTTGACTGCGTGATCCTCAACGACGCGGAGCTGCGCCAGCTGACCGGCAAGCCCAACCTCGTCTCGGCGGCGCGGGAGGTCCTCTCCTGGACTCCGCGCGGGCAAGGCGACGGCGGCGGGCGCGGCCCCAGCGTGATCGTGGCCAAGCAGGGCGAGTACGGCGCGGCGCTGGTCACGCGCGAGGGCTTCTTCGCGCTGCCTGCCTACCCGCTGGAGACGGTCATCGACCCGACGGGCGCCGGGGACACGTTCGCGGGCGGCCTGGTCGGCTACATCGCAGCCCATCCCCAGGAGGAGCTCTCCGACGGCCTGCTGCGGCGCGCGATGGCGCACGCGACGGTGCTGGCGTCGTTCAACGTGGAGGAGTTCGGCACCGAACGGATCGAGCGCCTCACCGGCAGGGAGATCGTCGACCGCATCCAGAAGCTGCACGCCATGACCCAGTTCAGCGGGGCTCCGCTACAGCTCAGGGCCTGACGCGCACAAGGACCTAGCAGCCATCTCCGATCGCCACATCGGGGGCTTGTACGGATGCGCGACCGGGTATACGATCGACGCGAGTGACCACCTGGACGTTCATCTGGCTGATGGTCCTGTTGAAGATCCCGATCGTGGGGCTGTTCCTGATCGTGCGCTGGGCGGTCAGCCAGACCCCCGAGATGGCATCGGAGCAGGACGGCGGCATCGGTCCGCGCCCGCGTCCGCGTCATCCTCACCATCCGCGATCGAGGCTGCCGCGGTCGCCCAGGCGCGGCCCGCACGGCGAGCCCTCGCCGGCGTCCCCACCGCGTGTGCGGGCGCTCTCCTCCCACCAGCGCCTGCCCCGCGGCTGAGCGCCGCCCGAGGTTGACGGCGGGGCGCGGACGGTGTTCGCGCATAATCGGAGCTACAGCTCCCGAAAACGCGGATAGGAGACGCATATGAGCACCGACCAGTCGATGATCGGGGGAACCGCCGCCAAGGACGGTCCTCAGGCGAGCCCTCGCGGCGACGCCAGCGGTGGGCCGTCGGGCGCGCAGGACACGCTCACGGTGAGCGACAGCCGCACGGGCAGGTCCTATGAGCTGCCGATCCAGGACGGGACGGTGCGCGCGATGGACCTTAGGCAGATCAAGACGGGCGACGAGGACTTCGGCCTGATGGTCTACGACCCCTCCTACATGAACACCGCGTCATGTCGCAGCGCAATCACATACATCGACGGCGACGCCGGCATCCTCCAGCACCGCGGCTATCCGATCGAGCAGCTGTGCGAGCACTCCAGCTACCTGGAGGTCGCCTACCTGATCGTCAACGGCGCCCTGCCCACGAAGGCGCAGCTCGATGATTGGGTCCACGAGATCACGATCCACACGTTCGTGCACGAGAACATCAAGGACTTCATGGAGGGCTTCCGCTACGACGCCAATCCGATGGGGATGCTGGTGGCCTCCGTGGGCGCGCTCTCGACCTTCTACCCCGACGCCAACCAGATCCACGACGAGGACGTCCGCGGGATCCAGATCGTCCGGCTGCTGGCCAAGATGCCCACGCTGGCGGCGTTCGCCTTCAGGCACAACATGGGGCAGCCCTACGTATACCCGGACAACGACCTCAACTACGCGGGCAACTTCCTGGGGATGATGTACAAAATGACCGAGCTCAAATATGAGCCCGATCCTCGGCTGGAGCGCGCGCTGGACGTCCTGTTCATCCTGCACGCCGACCACGAACAGAACGCCTCCACCAGCGCCGTGCGCGCTGTCGGCTCCACGCGGGTGGACCCCTACTCGGCGGTCGCCGCGGGTGTGGCCGCGCTCTACGGCCCCCTGCACGGCGGAGCCAACGAGGCGGCGCTGCGCATGCTCCGCCGGATCGGCAGCGTGGAGAACATCCCCACCTTCCTCGAGGGCGTCAAGACGGGCGAGGAGCGCCTGATGGGCTTCGGGCACCGGGTCTACAAGAACTACGACCCGCGGGCCCGGATCATCCGCAAACACCTCGACGACGTCTTCGAGGTGCGCGGCAAGAGCCCGCTGCTGCAGGTGGCCAGCGAGCTGGAGAAGCGCGCGCTCGACGACGACTACTTCACCTCGCGCAAGCTCTACCCCAACGTGGACTTCTACTCGGGCCTGATCTACGAGGCGCTCGGGCTGCCGGTGGCGATGTTCCCCGTGATGTTCGCCATCGGGCGCACCAGCGGCTGGATCGCCCAGTGGCTGGAGATGGTGCAGGACTCCGAGCAGAAGATCGCGCGTCCGCGCCAGATCTACACGGGCGAGCGCGACCGCGACTACGTGCCGATCGAGCAGCGGGGCTAGAGCACCAGCGTCCCGCCGTGCTGCCGCAGCCAGTGGCGGTCCTCGCGGTAGCCCGGCCAGCGCCGCTCCACCAGCGCCCAGAAGCGCGGTGAGTGGTCGAGGATCTCCAGGTGGCAGACCTCGTGCCAGACGACGTACTCGAGCACGCGCTCGGGCGCGAGCAGCAGCCGCCAGTTGAAGCTCATGCGCCCACTCGCCGAGCATGACGCCCAGCGCGTTCGCTGGGCGCGGATGTCCAGGCCGCTGTAGGAGCTGCCGGCCAGCGTGGTGGCGCTGTCCAGGCGGGCGGCGATCTCTGCGCGCGCGGAGCGCCGAAAGAAGCGCTCCAGGGCGGGACGTGCGTCGCCGGCGGGGACCAGCAGCCGTGTGCCCTGACGGTGTGCGCGCGTGCGTCCGGGCTGCGGGACCAGTGCCAGCGGGATGCCCAGGTAGGGAACGGTCCCCGCGCGCGCGGCGATGCTGGCGAGCGCCTCTCGGGCCTCGTCCAGCCGGCGCTCGATCCAGGGCCGCAGCTCGCTGACAGCCGCCGCGGCGGCGCGCTCGGGCGCACGGGCGGGGAGCACGACCTCGACGCCGACGGATCGGTGATCGGACAGGGCGTGCACGTTGACCCGCACCCGCCGCGCACGCGCCGAGCGGCGGATCGTGTAGGGGATCTCACCCCCGGTGGGCGTCGCGGTCATGGCCCGTGAGGGTACGCGCCCGGTCGGGCGTGTGCCGCCTGCGCCCGCACACATCCGGCCGGGCGTGCACCGCTGGCGGCCGCACAGCCGCCAGCAGCACATACGCTTGGCGTGGTGTCCGCCACCGCGAGCCCACCTCCCCCCCACGAGCAGACCTTTGACGAGGAGCTGTTGCTGTGGCTGGGCAACGAGCCGCCCGCGGTGCGCGCGGCGGACGCCGAGCGCATCCGCGACATCGCGGCGGAGTTCGGCCGCGGCTTTGACGCGCTCGCGGGAGTCGAGCGGGCGGTCACGGTGTTCGGCTCGGCGCGCACGCCGCGGGAGCATCCCGACTACGCGTTGGCTCGCGAGCTGGGCGCGTCCCTGGGACGTGGCGGCTATGCGGTGATGACGGGCGGTGGACCCGGCCTGATGGAGGCCGCCAACAGGGGCGCGCGAGACGTGGGCGCGCTGTCGATCGGCTGCAACATCGAGCTCCCGCGCGAGCAGCTGCCCAACCCCTACCTGGACATCGGGCTGCGCTTTCGCCACTTCTTTGCCCGCAAGGTCATGTTCGTCCGCTACGCCTGTGCGTTCGTGATCTGCCCGGGCGGATACGGGACGCTGGACGAGCTGTTCGAGGCGCTGACGCTGATCCAGACGGCGACCATCCGGCATTTCCCGGTGATCCTCCTCGGCGCAGAGGGCGAGTGGGACGGGCTGATCGAGTGGCTGCGTGGGCAAGCGCTCGCGCAGGGACGAATCGACCCCGCCGACCTGGATGTCCTGCGCCTGGTCGCCCACCCGCCCGAGGTGTGCGAGATCGTCGACTCGGCCCATGCGCGCCAGCTCCTCTATGCCCGGCGCCAGGAGCGGCGCGCCGCTGCGCCCCATCCGCGCTGAGCGTTCTGGCACGGGCCGCCGCCGCGCCGGTAGCGGCACCGCCTCCGAGCGCGCGGTCATAATGCGCTGGACGATGGCCACATCCACTGTGAGGCTCCCGCCCGGGCTGCGCGGGCCATATGAGGTCTACGTGAACGGCGTGCCCCAGCAGCTGGGCGTCGACTTCAACGTGCGCGACGGCTCGCTGGTGTTCGAGCGCGAGCTGCGCAAGGACAAGATCAGCGGCTGGCGCTGGCTGCTGGGCGCCTGGGGCGTGGGCACCTACCGCCAGAACGACTCGGTGGACATCCGCTACGAGGCCGCGGACGGCTCGCCGCGGGTGGCCGAGGGGCTGGAGATCGATCCCGGGTAGACGGCCTTCTCCCACGGCTTGGCCAGCTTCAGCGCGCTGAGGATGGCGCGCGTGGCGGGCGAGCGGTTGAGCGTGTAGAAGTGGATTCCGGGCGCTCCGGCGGCCAGCAGCTCGGCGCACTGCAGCGTGGCGTAGGCGACGCCGAAGTCGAGCACCGCCTCCCGGTCATCGCCGCGCGCATGCAGCTCACGATGGAGCTCCTGCGGGATCGTCGAGCCGCACATCTTGGCCATCCGCTCGATCTGGCCGACCTTTGTGATCGGCATGACGCCCGGGATGATCGGCACGGCGATGCCGGCCTTGCGGGCGCGCTCGACGAAGTCGAAGTACATGGCGTTGTCCAGGAACAGCTGCGTGATCAGGAAGTCCACGCCCGCGCTCACCTTCTCGGCCAGGTGGGCCAGGTCGTCCTCGGGGCTGGAGGCGTGGATGTGGGTCTCCGGGAAGCAGGCGGCGCCGATCGCGAAGGGATAGTCGCCGGAGATCAGCTCGACCAGTTCGCGCGAGAACTCCAGGCCGCCCTCGGTCGCCGTCCATACCTCCTGCCCGGCCGGAGGGTCGCCGCGCAGGGCCAGCACGTTGTCGATCCCCGCACCCCGCATCTCGTCGAGCGTGGAGCGCAGCTCGGGCACGGTGGCGCCGACGCAGGTGAAGTGGGCCATCGCCTCCAGGCCGTACTCCTCCCTGATCCGCTTGACGATCTCGATGGTCTTCTCGCGGGTGGAGCCGCCCGCTCCATAGGTGACCGACACAAACGACGGCTCCAGCGTCTTGAGCTCGGACAGCGCCGCGTACAGGTTGCGCTCGCCGGCGTGGGTCTTGGGCGGGAAGAACTCGAACGAGAACACCGGCCCGCCGGAAGCGAGGATCTCATCTATGCGCATCGACAGATTATGCAGCCCATCGCTCGGGCTCGCCGGGAACGCGGCGAATCTTGCCGATGGCCTGCAGATGGGTCAGGTAGCCGAGTGTCTTGGACAGCAGCCAGTGCGCGTTGTCGCTCGACAGCGAGCTCCCATAGACGTGGGGGACGACCTCGAAGGCGGTCAACGGATCCTCGCCGAGGGCCCCGCGCACGGCCTCCAGCCGTTCGCCGACGAGCGCTCGATTGCCCTGGATGTGGGCGTGGACGTCGGTGAACGTGCGCCCGTGTCCGGCCAGGCACAGGCGCGCGCCGAGTCGCTGCACGACATCCAGGGAGCTGAGGAACTCACCCACCGGATCGGGCGAGTAGCCGTGGTCGAAATACAGCGATATGCGCCCGAGCAGGTGGTCGCCCGATATCAGCACGCGCCGCTCGGGCTGGAACAGGCACACGTGCGAGGGCGCGTGGCCGGGGGTCTCATACGCGACCCACTCGCCGAGATCTGTGGGCACGCTCACGCCGGAGAGCAGATCGCGGTCCGGCTCGATCGGGCCGGCGATCCCGGATCCTCGCGAGCCGCGTTCGGCGGCGTAGCGGCGCAGGGGCTCCTCCGGGACCCCGCTCTGGCGGGCCACCTCGATGCGCCGTGCGAACACGGCGTCGGGATCCTCCACCATGCGCGTCAGATGCTCGTGGTTGGGGTGCATCCACACCTCGCACCCGGCCCGCTGCACGATCGTGGCGACCTGACCGCAGTGGTCGGAGTGCGCGTGCGTGCACACCACCAGGCGCGTATCCTGGAGGCGCAGGTTGCACATGGCCAGGGCGCGCTCCAGATGGGCGAGCGAGTCGGGGCCGTGCATGCCGGTGTCGAACAGCACGAAGCCATCGCCCGCGGCGACGGCCCAGGCGTTGCAGTGGGGAACCCCCGGCCAGGGCAGCGGAAGGCGCAGCCGGAACACGCCAGGGAGCACTCGCTCACCGCGCCCCAGCTCGCGCCTGCCCACCGCCTTGGGCGGCGGTTCCAACGATCTTCGATCGGCCACGCGGCGGAGACTAGACTAAGGATCTTCAGCGGCGCAAAGGAGACGGGGATGGCCGATCGGGAGAGCGCAAGCGATGCGAGCGCCAAGGTGCAGGAGGTGGCTGCGAACATGCAGCAGCTCGCGACCACGCGCAGGCGGATCTCGGGGAGCAAGGCCGAGGCGGTCGCGCGGCGCTACTTCGCGGCGATCGACGCCCGCGATCTGGAGAGCGCCGTCTCGCTGTGGGCGCCGGGTGGACGCGAGAACGTGCGCGGCCGCGTGGACGCGCTGGCACCGCAGGGCGTGCGCGAGCTCATCGGCGATCTGATCAATGCGCTTCCCGACCTGAGCATGGAGGTGGTCTCGACCACCACCGAGAAGGAGCGCTGCGGGGTGCACTGGCGCCTGCGGGGAACGTTCGCCGGGCCGGGCTATTTCGGCGGCGTGGCGCCGACGGGCGATCCCCTGGACCTGGAAGGCTTCGATCTGATCACGGTGCGCGACGGGCTGATCCAGAGCAACGACGCGTTCACCGACAGCATGGCCTTCGCCCGCGAGGTGGGGATGATGCCGACGCAGCACTCGCCCTCCGAACAGCGCATGATGGGCGCGTTCAACGCCAAGACCCGCCTCACCACGGGGCTCGCCGCGGGCGAAGCCGAGCTGGTGGCGGAGGGCGTGTGGGTGGTGCAGGGCCAGCCGGGGCGCTGCAACGTCTACCTGATCGAGGACGAGGGCACGGTCACGCTGTTCGACGCGGGTGCGCGCACCATGACCCGCGCGGTTGCCAGCGCCGGAGCGAGGCTGGGCGGCATCCGCCGTGTGGTGCTCGGCCACGGACACACCGACCACAGGGGGGTGGCGCCGGCGTTGGGCGTTCCGGTCCTGTGCCACCCCGATGAGGTGCAGGACGCGGAGGGCAGCGGCGGCTTTCGCTACTGGCCCGAGGGCCTGAAGGGGCTGCCGTTTCCGCTGCGCCAGATCCACCTGCTGATGCACCGCTACGGCTGGGACGCCGGCCCGGTGAAGATCGCGGGCACGCTCACCGAGGGCGATGAGGTGGCGGGCTTCCGCGTCCTCGACATACCCGGGCACGCACCCGGGATGATCGCCCTGTGGCGCGAGTCCGACCGCCTGGCGCTGAGCAGCGACTGCTTCTACACGCTGGACATGTGGGGCCGCGACTGCCCCCCGCGCATCCCTGCACCGCTGTACAACTACGACACCGACCAGGCCCGCGCCAGCATCCGCAAGCTCGCCGCGCTGGAGCCCGCGGCGGCCTGGCCGGGTCATGCCAAGCCGGTCACCGGCGACGTGCGCGGTCAGCTCGAACGGGCCGCGGACGCAAGCTGAGCGTGGGTAGGCGCGGCCGCCGCCACGAGCGGCTCAGAGCGCCGGCGAGCGACTACACGGACCCCCAGGGCAACGTCCTGAGCCTGCGCGGCTCGCTGACAGCCGGGGCACGGCGCGAGTACGCCGAGGCGCTCTCGGGCACGAGCGGGCGGGCATCGGAGTCCCAGGAGGACTCCTGGCAGCGGGCGCTGGAGCTGCTGTTCGAGCGGCTGGCCGTGCGCTGGGTGATCGCGGGCGCGCCGATCGACCGCCAGCGCGAGCTGCTGGCGCGCCTGCGCGTGGCCTCCGCGGAGGAGCGGGCCTGGGTGCGCCAGGCACTCCGCGAGCATTGCGCGGAGCACTTCCCCGACGTCAACGCGCCCTGACTCAGGCGTCGCTGCCGAGCAGCTCCAAGCGTGGACCGTGGGCGCTGCCCGCGGACACGAACCTGGCGGTCGCGGGGCTGAGCACGAACTCCAGCACCTCCCCGCCCTCGCCGCGCACCTCCAGGCGCCTGCCCTGCTCGTGCACCGCCAGGACGGTCCCCCGCTCGAAGCCGCCGCCGAAGTGCACGATGCGCGCGTGGGAGCCCACGCGGGGGAGCTGCCGGGAGGGACGGAGCACCCCTCGATGCTACGCCGCCGCTCCGATACCAGGACGGGCCGCGGCGAGCGCTAAGTTCCGAGCATGCGCCGCACCAAGATCGTCGCCACCATCGGGCCCGCCTCGCGCGATCCGGAGACGCTCGTGCGCCTGGTCGAGGCCGGGATGGACGTGGCGCGGCTGAACTACTCCCACGGGACGCTGGAGGAGCACGCGGAGACGGCCAGCCGCGTGCGCGACGCTGCGGGGCGCGCGGGACTCCCGGTGGCGATCCTCCAGGACCTTCCCGGCCCGAAGCTGCGCATCGGGCCCCTGCACGAGGACGTGGTCGAGCTGACCCCCGGCGAGCGGCTGACCTTCACCTGCGGCGACGGGGAGCTCCCGGGCGACGCCCACCACATGAGCATCTCCTGGGGTGGGCTGCCCGACGCGGTCGAGCAGGGCTCGATCCTGTACCTGGCCGACGGCTCGGTGCGGCTGCGCGTCGTGGAGGTGCGCTCGGGCGCCGGCGAGGTTGACGTGGAGATCGAGGTGGGCGGCGCGGTGGCCTCGCGCCAGGGCCTGAACATCCCGGGCCCGGTGGCCTCGCTTCCGGCGGTGCCCGAGGAGGACCTGCACCTGCTGCGCCACGGCGAGTCGATCGGTGTGGACATGGTGGCGCTGTCGTTCGTGCAGACCCCCGAGGACGTGGAATTCGTGCGCGACCACACGCGCCTGCCGCTGATCGCCAAGATGGAGAAGCCGCAGGCGGTGGAGCGCGCTGAGGAGATCCTGAAGGCGGCCGACTGCGTGATGGTCGCGCGCGGCGATCTGGGCATCGAGCTGCCGATCGAGCGCGTGCCGCTGGTGCAGAAGGAACTGCTGGAGCTGGCGGGGCTGATGGCGCGCCCGTCGATCACGGCTACGCAGATGCTCGACTCGATGGTCAGCTCCTCGCGCCCCACGCGCGCGGAGGTGGCGGACGTGGCCAACGCGATCCTGGACGGCACCGACGCGGTGATGCTCTCCCAGGAGACGGCCGTGGGCGCCCACCCGGTGGCGGCGGTCGAGATGATGGCCGCGGTGGCCGTGCAGGCGGAGTCGATCGCCCCCTACGAGCGCTGGAACGAGTCGCGCGTGCGCCGCACCGAGTCCGACCCCGCGTACACGATCGCCCACAACCTCTGCGACGCCGCCCGCGAGCTGCGCCTGGACGCACTGGTCATCCCGACGCTGTCCGGGCGCTCGGCGCGGATCGTCTCGGCCCACCGCCCCACCGTGCCCATCTACGCCCTCTCGCCGGGCAAAGAGACGGTCAGGCGCTGCAGCCTGATGTGGGGCGTGCAGGGCGCCTCGATGCCCCGTCACGAGACCACCGAGGCGCTGATCGCGGACGCGGCCCGCCGCGTGGTGGAGCTGGGCTGGTGCAAGCACGGCGACCGCGTGGGGATCACCGCGGGGCTGCCCTCGGGACGCCCGGGCACCACGAGCCTGTTTCAGATCCAGGTGGTCTGATCAGCCGGCGGCGCCGACGCCGCTGCGACCGTAGAAGTCGGCCTCCTTGCGGCCCAGCTCGGTAACGGCGTCCTCGCCGTACATCCACTCGCGCGCGATCCTGTGCCAGTTGGCGCGGGCGCGCAGCTGCGAGAGCACGGCCAGCGTCAGCATCTCCATCCGCCGTCCGAACAGGTGCTCGGGGCGCATGTCCTGATGGCGCATCTGCCGGAAGTGGCTGGAGCGCGGGTCTGAGCTCTCGATCATCACCTGGGTGGCGATCTCCGGTGTCAGCGCCACCTCCCGGTCGGCCGTGGTGTACCACCAGATGGCATCGCTGATGAACGCCAGCAGGTCCTCCGGGTCCACCCGGTCGGGCTCGGGCAGGAAGCCCGACTCGGCGAGCAGCCGGTGCACGGTGGCGGCGTCGCCCTCGCAGACGGCACGCTGGCACGCGAGCTCGAGCTCGACAGGCTCGCTGTCCAGGCGCTTGAACAGGCCGAAGTCCAGGAACGCCACGCGGCCGTCGTCCAGCAGCATGAAGTTGCCTGGATGGGGGTCGCCCGAGAACTGCCGGTGGCGGTACAGGCAGCCGAGGAAGAAGCGGAAGACGATCTCGCCGATGCGGTCGCGCTCGGCCTGCGGACGGCGCTTGAGCTCCTCGAAGCCGACGCCCGTGACGAACTCGCTCACCAGCACGCGCTCGCGCGAGAGCGAGCTGACCACTTCGGGGACCGCGATGAACGGGTGCCCGGCGAAGATGCGCGCCAGCGAGCGCTGGTTCTGGGCCTCGAGCTCGTAGTCGAGCTCCTCCACGATGCGCTCCCTGATCTCCCCGGTGATCGCCTTGACATCCATTCCCGGCGTCATCCGCTTGAGCAGGCGCATGATCATGTCCAGGTTCTGCAGGTCCGCACGCACCGCTCCGGCGACCCCCGGGTACTGCACCTTGACGGCGACCTCGCGGCCGTCCTCGTTGAGCGTCGCCCGGTACACCTGGCCGATCGACGCCGCCGCGATCGGCTCCTCCTGGAAGGACGCGAACAGCTCGGAGATCGGCTGTTCGAGGTCCTCCTCGATCACGCGCCGCATCTGCTTGAAGGAGACCGTTGGAGCGGCGTCGCGCAGCTTGGCCAGCTCGCGCTGGAACTCATCGCGATGCTCCTCCGCGACCAGCCCGACATCGAGGAAGGACATCACC
Organism: Solirubrobacteraceae bacterium; assembly: GCA_036743695.1. Taxonomy (GTDB): domain Bacteria; phylum Actinomycetota; class Thermoleophilia; order Solirubrobacterales; family Solirubrobacteraceae; genus Palsa-744. The sequence goes on from DAINPC010000001.1 coordinate 29,198, forward strand.
TGCCCGAGCTTCATGGCGGCGCCCTTCATCGTCCCCAGCACCGCCACGATCTGCTTGGCCGTCTCCAGCTGGCGGCGGGCCATGGCCTCGTCGGAAGCCTCCTCGCCGCGCGTGACGTTGGCGGCGCGGGTGCCGAACTGCTTGACCGCCTCGCTCGCCGCGAGCGTGGCGACGGTCGCCGTGCGCCTCACGCGCGAGGTGGGGATCTTCTCGTTCTCGCGCGCCATGTCATGCATGCTACGAACCACGGAGCATCTGGGTCTTCCCGCTGGGCGGCGCTCCGGGCGGGAACGCCGAGGGCAGGCGCCCGAGGAGGCTGCTCAGCCGCCGCGCTCGACCCGCGAGCCGGGGACGATGTCGTCGGAGCCGTCCTCCCAGCGCACCCACGCCTTGGTGCCGCCGTCGTAGTCGGCGCCCAGCAGCACCAGCGTGGCGGGTTGGCCGAGCGCGGTGCAGCGCTCGCTGCCCTGGGGGTCGAGTCCGCGCCAGACGCGGATGAAGGCGTTGGAGTCCCACTCCCTGCGAACGGTGGTCTGCTCGGCGTGACCCGGGTAGATCACGGTGTCGGGCGGCAGCTCCATCAGCGTCCCCATGATCGAGTCGCGCAGATCGGTGTAGGTGGTGTGGCCCGGCGCTTTGACGCCACCCACGGAGTCCTTGAAGAGGGTGTCGCCGGTGAACACGGCGGCGCCGGCGCCGGCGAATCCCCCCGGCGCGGTGGTGGTCTTGGCACGCCCCGTGGCCGCGGCCCCGGTGGTGGGCGCTCCGGCTGACTGGGACAGCTCCCCCACCAGGAAGGAGAGCATCCCGGCGGTGTGCCCGGGCGTGTGCAGCGGGCGCACCTCGAGCCGGCCGAACCGCAGAGCCTGGCCCGCCTCCACATTCCCCATGGCCTCCAGCGCGCCCCCGCCGTCACCCGCGGCGGTGGCGCCCGCCTCGAGCAGCTCGCGCTCGCGGGAGCTGATGAGCACGTCGAGCTGCGGCCAGCGCTGGCGCAGCCGGCCGACCTCGCTGACGTGGTCGAAGTGGTGGTGCGTGAGCAGCACGTGCGTGGGGCTCAGCCCAAGGCGCTCGGCCGTCTCGATCAGCGGCTCAACGGGACCGCCGGCGTCGATGAAGAACGCCGGGCCACCCTCGCCGTCGGCGACGAGATAGGTGTTGGAGACGAATTGCGGATGGGTGGAGCACTCCACGAGCATTGCGCCATCCTTGCACGAAAGCCTCAGCTCGGGTTGGGTAGCAGCGGCTGCGCTCCACGGCTGCCCTGCGGCCACACCAGCCCGGAGAGGCCGTTCAGATAGGCCTCGTCCCCGACGTCGCTGCGCCACTCGAGCACGGGCACCGAGCGGGCGCACTCGACGACCCGTGCACGCGCCTGCTCGAGGGTGGCGGCGGTCGTGGCCAGCGCGACCGCGCGCGAGGTGCCGACGGTGCGATAGGTGCCCTCCGCGACCTCCACGGCGGAGGAGAAGAACACGTGGCAGCCGTCCGCTTCGATCCGCTCGCGGTCCAGCTCGAACTCGTAGGTGGGGCCGGGGCGCAGCGCATAGTCCGGTGAGACGAGGTAGAGCACCAGCGATGCCTCCTGACGCAGCGGCACATCCGCCGCGCTCAGGCTGCCGGCGGCGATCCGCTCCATCACGGCGGGCCAGCTGCCCTCGAGGAGGCTCATGATGTTCATGCACTCCGGGTCCCCGAAGCGGGCGTTGAACTCGATCACCTTGACGCCGTCCGCGGTGGCGAAGAAGCCGCTGTTCATCACGCCCGTGAAATGGCGCCCCTGCTCGGCCAGGCGCGCGATCACCCGCTCGATGATCGAGCACGCGCTCTCGTAGTGGGCGGCTGTCATGAACGGCAGCGTCGCCGCGGGCATCGACAGCGAGCCCATGCCACCGGTGCCCGGACCCTCGTCGCCGTCGTAGCGGAACGGGTAGTCATACGTTGCTGGGGGGAAGACCACGGTCCTGCCGTCGCTGATCGCCTGGATGGTGAACTCGGCGCCCAGGACCTTCTCCTCGATGTGAACGGCCTCCCCTGGCTTGCCGCGCGCGAGCAGGCTCAGCGCGTAGTCCCGGGCCTCCTCGTGGCTCACAAGATGCGGCCCCATCACCTTCACGCCCTTGCCGCCGGTGAGGCCCGACGGCTTGACGGCCACCGGAGCGGAGCCAAAGGATGCGAACGCCTCGTCCAGCTCGTGGCGGTCGCGCACCATGCGCAGCGCGGGCGCGGCCTCGGGCGCCACATCGGCGAGCAGCGAGCGGGCGAACGTCTTGTTCCACTCGATCTCCGCGCCGGCGCTGGTGGGGCCGACCGCACGGGTGCCCTGGGCGAGCAGCGCGTCGATGACTCCCGCCGCCAGCGGCTCGTCGGCGCTGACCATCGCCAGGTCGATCTCGCGCTCGCGCGCGAACGCCGCGACGGCGCTGGGATCGCACACGTCCCCGACCGCATGCCCCCCTCCCGAGGCGGCCGCATGACGCACGATCGAGGGGTTCTCGTGACCCACGAACGCGTGCAGCTCGCTGTGCTCCGCCATGCGAGACGCAAGCGCGCTCTCGCGCCCGCCGTGACCGACGATCAGTGTTCGCACGCCGCCAGTCTAGACTCCGCCCATGGCCCTCATCCACACCTGCTACCGCATCACTGACATCGACCGCTCGGTGGCCTTCTACAACGCGCTCGGCTTCGAGGAGGTGGGCCGCCTGCCGATCAAAGACGAGGCGATCAACGTCTTCATGAGCCAGCCCGGCGACGGCGACATGCCGCGCCTGGAGCTGACGTACAACATCGGCGTCGACCACTATGACCTCGGCACCGCCTACGGCCACATCGCGATCACCGCCGAGGATCTCGACGCCACCCTCGCCCGTCTGGCGGAGCAGGGCATAGAGCCGGAGAAGCCGCCCTACTCCGTGCGCGAGGGCGGCTCGCAGCTGTGCTTCGTCAAAGACCCCGATGGCTATCGAATTGAGCTAATTGAGAAGCCGTAGTGCGTGGGTCACGTCCCCGTCTGTAGGACTGGACGCGAGACCTGAGGTTCGAGTACGGTCAGGGTTCCACGTACGCCAAGAAATGGGGGAGCCATGAGTGAGCAGAACGTCGAGTTCGTCAAGGGTATCTACGGCGCGTTCGCCCGAGGCGATGTCCCCGCCGTGCTCGGAGCATTCACTGACGACATTGAATGGTTCGAGGCCGAGGGCATGCCATACGGGGGCCTGCACCGCGGCGGCGAGGCCGTGGCGCAGAACGTCTTTGGCCCGATTTCAGAGGACGTTGAGGGCTTCGCGATCGCACCCGAGGAACTCATTGGATCCGGCGCAACCGTCGCGGCAGTCGTCCGCTACACGGGCACCGGCAAGGCAACCGGCAAGGCGCTGGACGTGCCGGTGGTCCACGTCTGGGATATCCGCGACGGCAAGCTAGCGCGCTTCCGGCAGTTCATCGACACGGTCAAGTTCGCAGACGTCGTCCCGGCGGCTGTCTCGGTCGCCGGGTAGGTGGCTGTGCGACGCCGCGTTCGTCGAGCAATCTCGATGGTGGACCCTGACGGCTATCGAATTGAGCTGATTGAGAAACCGGCCTAGCTGTCTCGTACATGGTGCCAAGTCACGCCCTGAGCGCTGGACACAGATTCGGGCGCATCCCTCGCTTCCTACGAGGGCTGCTCTGGGCCCAGCGGCGGCGAGCCCTGCGTGCTCAGCGTGCCCCTCCACAGCACCCTCCAGCGCTGTATGGGGAAATCACCGAGGGCGAGGGCGAGCATCGCCTCCTGCGCCCCCACGTAGAGCGCCAGCCGCTCAATTGTGACGATCGTCGCGCGTCGCGAATGGCGGATGCGGAGCTGCGGGGGGGACGGCGGGAGCTCAGCGCCAGCGAAATCGAGGTTGACATCGCTGCTCTCCCCAACGTCGACGCTCGTGAGCT
>DAINPC010000001.1:33221-38609 GCA_036743695.1 Solirubrobacteraceae bacterium
TTCGACACCCAGACGGCTACCGCGCGGAGATCATCGAGCGGACCCGGCAGCGCCGACGAGAGCGCTCATCAGCAGGACAGCGTCGGCCGGGGTGAGCTGTTGCTCACGGACGAGGGATTTCCATGTGGCGAAGGCGACCGCGTGGCCGACTGCGGCTTGCGTGCGCCGACGGGGCGCGCCCTTGAGCTGCCGGCCCGCCATGAGCGTGTCGCACGCGGCGGCGAAGTAGCCTCGGAAGGCGGCGAAGCGCTCGCGGACGAGAAGGCTGGTCGTCTCGTCGCGAAAGAGGTTCTCGAGCATGCGCTCGGTTCGCGCATAGAAGCCGTAGAGCTCGCCGAGGGCCACCTTCAGGCGCTCGTCGGGGCGGTCGATCATCGCCCAGGCCTCGATGTCGGGGAGAGGATTGGCCGCCGCCCAGTGGGCGCTGCACGCATCGAAGAGCGCGGCCTCGTCCGGGAAGTGGCGGTAGACGGTTGAGCGCCGCACCCCGGCGCGGGCGGCGATGGCGCTGATCGACGTCCGCGATGGGCCCAGCGTTCCGTGAAGCTCCGCGGCGGTCTCGGCGATGCGCTGACGCGTCTGTTGCTGGGACTCCGCGCGGCGCTGCATGCGGTAGGGACGAGGTTGATCGCTCATGGCTGTCCGCTCAAGTCTGCCACGCCGGCACGCCTTCCTGTATGTTTCGCACGACACTACTGTTCAATGAAAAGGGGTAGCAATGCTGACGACGTCGAACCGCGTCATGGGACCCGCGGACGGCAAGGCTGGGTTCCTCGGCAGCATCGGGGTCCGCTTCATGGTCGAGGGTCAAACCTCAGGAGGAGGCTTTTCGCTTGTCGAGCACCCCATGTCAGCGCATGCGCTTGCCGCGCCGCTGCATCGGCATCTGCGCGAGGATGAGTACAGCTTTGTGCTCGAGGGCCGCATGGGGGCACTCCTCGGCGAGGAGGTGCTCGAGGCAAACGTCGGTGACCTCGTATTCAAGCCACGTGGCGAGTGGCACACCTTTTGGAACGCTGGAGAGGAGCCCTGTCGGATCCTTGAGATCATCTCTCCCGCCGGCTTCGAGCAGTTCTTCTCGGAGCTCGTCGCTCTCGGAGGCGTAGCTCAGGCCGACCCGGCGACTCTGGGCAGCCTGTGCGAGCGATACGGACTGGAGATGGATCCCTCGAGCGTCCCAAGCCTGATCGAGCGCTTCGAGGTGCGCTTCCCGGCGGAGCCGCTCGCGCGCTAGCGGCGTGCTTGGCAATCGGAGTCCGTCTTGGCGCACCCGATCGACAACGCGCGCGCTACCCTCCCGTCTAGCAATGGCGGACACGGGCAAGATCGCCAGGAACCTGGAGCGCTTCGCGCAGGCGGTGGCAGCGCACGACCGCGAGAACCCCACGCACACCGCGCACGGGATCGGCTTGGCGCACTTCGACATGGAGCGACTCGGCTTCGACGAGGGCGAGGAGATCCTGCCGGGCATCACCATCCACGGGGACAGCGGCGTCACGGGGAACTTCCGCGTGCTCTGCGACGGCGAGCACGACGAGGAGCTGAGCGAGGCGGAGGAGCAGGCGGTGGAGGCGATCGCCACGCGTTCGATCCCCGCGATCTCGCCCGGGCACTCGCCCTTCGAAGCGCAGTAGCCGCCGTCCGCGACCATGCCCGCTCAGCCAGATGCGAGCGGAGCGGGGATCCCGGCGCGCTCGGCGATCATCGCCACCAGTCGCTCGATGGTGGGGCAGCGCAGGCCATGCCGGGCCGCCGCGCGCAGCACCGAGCCGGGGATCGCGTCCAGCTCGGGCGTGCGTCCGGCGGCGATGTCGCGCTGCATGGAGCTGCCCAGCGTCTCGTGGGCCAGTTCGAGCTCCCCCATGGCCTTCACCGCGTCCACGTCCTGCGCTCCCTCCGCCCGTCCCACGGCGCAGGCCTCCTCGATCGCCCCCACCAGATCGGCGCGCAGCTTCGGCGTCGAGCGGATCTCGCCCAGCAGCTTGTCGTAGGCGCTGGTGGTGCAGGCCAGTGCGTTGAGGCGCACCAGCTTCGACCACATCACCTCCGCCTCCGAGTCCAGCACGCGCACCGGCACCCCCGCCTCGGACAGTGCCGCGGCGAGCTCCTGCGTCAAGGCGGCGAGGCCGGGGGCAGCGGCCATGTCCACCAGTAGGAAGGGGCTGGTGTGGAGGACCACGGCCGGCTGGGGCCTGTCGGCCTCCACGCGGATCGCACCCGCGAGCACCGTCTCGGCGGGGAAGCGCTCCCGCAGCACGGCCATGTGGTCGAGGCCGTTGAGCAGTGGGAGCACCAGTCTCGGGTCCGTCTCGATCCGCTCCAGCGCCGGCTTCAGGCCCGCCGCCTTGGTGGCCACGATCAGGGCGTCCACGGGCTCCCGGAGCCGCTCCACCACACGCGGGTGCGACGTGAAGTCGCCGAGCATCACGCTCTGCACGCGCAACCCCTGTGCCGCTATCACCGCCGCGGTGGACTCGCGCGCGACCACCGCCACCTCCGTGCCCGCTCGCTCCAGCGCGCCCGCGATCAGCCCGCCCACCCCGCCGGGGCCGAGGACGGCGACCTTCATGGCAATCGATCGATCAGCACGCCCGGGTTCATTATGCCCGCCGGGTCGATGGCCGCCTTGGCGCCGCGAAGCGCCAGCGCGAACGGCTCGGGGCGCTGGCGGTCATACCAGGGCCGATGGTCGCGCCCGATTGCGTGATGGTGGGTGATGGTCCCGCCCTCCGCGATGATCGCATCGGAGACCGCCGCCTTGATCGACGCCCACTGCTCGACCTCCTCGCCTCGACGCGCGGGCGCCAGCACGGTGAAGTAGGGCGCGGGCCCGTCCGGGTAGACGTGGGTGAAGCGGCAGAAGACCCTGCCCTCGCCGCCCGCGTCGCGGAGCGCCTGCTCGGCCACCGCGCTCACGCGCTCGTGGAAGGCGGGAAAGCGCTCCCAGGTGATGGCCGTCTCGAAGGTCTCCCCCAGGACGCCCACCGCGACCAGCACGTCGCGCACGTACGGCGCACCGAGAAACGCGCCGCGCCAGCTGCTGACCGCATCGCCGCCGGGCCCCTCGCGGCGCTCAGCGGGGATGCCGCCGTGCTCCGCGCACAGCTCCAGCGCGCGCGCCATCGCCTCCTGCACCGGGTGATCGGTGGACTCGAAGCCGAGCACCAGCAGCGCGTGGGAGCCGTCCGCGGCCATCGTCAGCCCGGCCTCGCCCGCGTCGAGCAGGCGGCAGTTCGACGGATGCAGCCCCGACTGCGAGATCGCCCGCACGCACTCCGCTGCCCCGAGGAAGCCATCGAAGCGCACGCCCGCGGAGCTCCTGTGCGACGGCCGCGGCTGCACGCGCACCCAGGCCTCGGTGATCACGCCGAGCGTGCCCTCCGAGCCGGACAGCATCCGGTCGGGGCTGACGCCCGCGCCCGACCCGGGCAGGCGCCGCGACTCCCACGCGCCGGCCGGGGTGATCGCGCGCACGGACTCCACCAGATCCTCGATGTGCGTCCACACGGTTGCGAAATGGCCCGCCGCCCGTGTGGCGATCCAACCGCCCAGCGTGGAGAACTCAAACGACTGGGGAAAGTGGCGCAGCGTCAGCCCCTGCTCGCCCAGCTGGGACTCCAGCGCCGGTCCGAACGCGCCCGCCTGGATGCGCGCCGAGCGCGAGACCCGGTCCACCTCCAGCACACGATCCAGCGCGCTCAGATCGACGGAGACAACGCCGTTGTAGCCGGGTCCCACGTGCGGGCTCACGCCGCCCACGACCGACGTGCCCCCGCCGAAGGGGACGGCCGCGACCCGCTCGCTGGAGCACCACTCCAGCACCTGTTCCACGTCGCGCTCATCGCGGGGGCGCAGCACGAAGTCGGGGGGATGCTCGAAGCGCCCGCGAAAGCCGCGCACCACGTCCACGTAGGACTTGCCCAGCGCGTGCGACGCGCGCGCGTGCACGTCAGTGAGGCTGATGTCCGCCAGCTGCGTCGGCACGGCGATGCGGGGCTCCGCCAGCGCGACCGCCTCCAGCGCCAGCGGATCCTCGACCTCCCCGAGCGACATCCCCAGCTGCGCTCCCAGCGCCGAGGTCGAGGCACGAACCTGCGCGGGCGTGGGCTGCTGGTCCTCGAAGCCCCACCCCCAGTGCTTTCGCCGCCGGACGCTCACCGCCGTGAGTCTATGCGCCGCACGGCCGGGACGAGCTTCACCGGCGCCGCGCCGTCAGTCACTAGCCTTCCAGTGAATGTCAGCGCCGGCAGAGCCCAGCGATCACCCACCCGAGATACTGGCCCGCGGACCGTGGGCCATGGATCAGATCCGGGCTCATTGGCGCGAGCAGGAGTTCGAGCCCTCGCCCGCCCACACCGAGGCTGCCGACGCGGCCATCCGCGGATTGCACGAGCGCGGCTCGCCCAGCCACGACGGCGTGGCGGCGCGCCTGGTGGACTTCCGCCAGGACGCGCAGGGGCTGACGATCGAGCTGCAGCCGCTGCGCTGGGCGCTGCGCCTGGTCGCCGAGGACGCCTCGCACAGCGTGGCCGCGCTGTGCGTGACCCGCTCCGCGGACGGCCGCTGGCTGGCCGGACGGCGCGCCTCGTGGGTCGCGTCGTGGGCGGGTCGCTGGGCGCTCGGCGCCGGCGGCGCGGTCGATCTCGGGGAGAGCCCCGCGGAGACGCTCGTGCGCGAGCTGCGCGAGGAGTGGGCCGTCTCGCCGGAGCGCGTGCGCGGCGAGGCGCTGCTGCGGCTTCCGCACAAGCTGATCATGTTCGTCGGGCAGGCATGGCTGGCCGAGGGCGCGGAGGAGACCGTGACGCCGGACCACGAGCACGACGCGTTCGCGTGGTGGCCGCGCGACATCGGCGAATGGCCCCCCGAGGCCGGGGACGTGCTGCCGCGGATGGCCGGCTGGCTGTCGCAGTGAGCCTCCAGCTGCGCCCGGCGGCCGGGCCGCTGAGCTTCACGCGCCTGAAGTGGACCTCGTTCACCCACTCCTGCGTCTATCTCGCGCTGCTGCTAAGCGCCTTCGCCGCAGGCAAGCCCGAGCCCCTGACCTTTGCGTTGGGCCTCGCCCACGGGTTGCTTTGGATCTTCATGTCCATTGCCTGCATCGCCGCCGCGCGCCTGCGCGTGGTGTCGCTCAAGCTCGCCGTCGCCGTCGTCGTCCTGGGTGGCATCGGCCCGTTCTTCGGCAGCTACCAGTTCATCCGCGAGCAGCGCGAGCGCGCGCCGCGCCAGCGGGCGTCCGCTCAGTGACCACCCGGCCGGCGGAGACGTGAAAAGCTCACTGCTGGCGGGGATGTCCGCGCAGCGGCCGCGCTAGAGTGAGGAACCGATGGCATCGGGCACCACGGCTCAGCAGACGATCGACGTCGTGACCCCTGCGGCAGGGGAGTCCGT
>DAINPC010000001.1:38709-40835 GCA_036743695.1 Solirubrobacteraceae bacterium
GTCAGCGAGATCCTGGTCGAGGAGGGCGACACGGTCACCGTCGGGCAGGTGATCGCGCGCATCGCCGTGGGCGCCCCCGCCGTGGCGGGCGACGGCGGGGGCTCGGGGTCGGGCTCCGGAAACGGGCCCGCGGGCGCGCCCGCAGCAGGCACGAGCGCCGTCCCGGGCCAGGCGTCCGAGGGCACCAGGATCTCACCCGTGGCGGCGCGCGCGGCGGCCGCCGAGGGCGTGAACCTCGCACAGGTCTCCGGCAGCGGCCCCGCCGGGCGGATCACCAAGTCCGATGTCCTGTCCGCGGCCGCCGGAGCGAGCACCAACGGCGCGCCCGCCGCCCCCGCCGAGGCAAGCTCCCAGCTGATGAAGGGCGGCGCCGCGGCGCTCGCCCGCTACATGGAGCAGTCGCGCTCGATCCCGACCGCCACCAGCTTCCGCACGCTCACCGTCACCGTGCTCGACGCTCGCCGGCGCGAGTTGAAGGCTGGGGCGCGCAAGGTGTCCTTCACGCACCTGATCGCCTACGCGATCGCCCGCGCGGCGGAGGACATGCCGGTGATGGCCAACCACTACGCAGAGGTGGACGGCAAGCCGCACCGGGTCATCGACGGCCAGGTCAACATCGGGCTGGCGGTGGACGTGGAGAAGAAGGACGGCTCACGCACGCTGATGGTCCCCGTGATCGGCGACGCCGGGCGCATGCCCTTCGACCGCTTCCTCGACGCCTACGACGCGGTGGTGGAGAAGGCGCGCACCAACACGCTCACCGCCGACGACCTGGTGGGCGCCAACATCACCCTCACCAACCCCGGCGGCCTCGGCACGGTCGCCTCGGTGCCGCGGCTGATGACCGGCCAGGGCACGATCGTGGCGACCGGCTCGATCGGCTACCCGGTGGGGCTTGGCAACATCGGCGAGATGATCGGCGCGGAGAAGGTCATGAGCATGACCTCCACCTACGACCACCGGATCATCCAGGGAGCGGAGTCGGGGCGGTTCCTGGGCCGCATCGAGGAGTACCTGCAGGGCGAGCACGGCTTCTATGACGGCGTGTTCACAGCGCTCGGCATGGAGCTGGGCCCGACGCCGCCGCTGCCCGCTCCGGCGGCCGCCGCGCTCGCAGCTGCCGGCTCGGCGGGCGGCCTCGGCGCTCCGGTGATCACCGGCGGCGGCGAGGAGATCCTGCAGGCTGTGCACGCGGCCAGCACGCTCGTCAGCCGCGTCCGCAGCCACGGCCATCTCGCCGCCCGCCTGGATCCGCTCGGCTCAGAGCCCGAGGGCGACCCCGGGCTGGACCCCGAGGCGCTGGGGCTGAAGCCCGAGATCCAGGCCCGGATCCCCGCGAAGATCTTCCACATGTACGTGCCGGGGGCGACGCTCGCCGACGCGCTGCCGCACCTGCGCGAGACCTACTGCGGCACGATCGCATATGAGATCGAGCACATCGCCTCCCACCGCCAGCGGGTGTGGCTGCGAGAGCACATCGAGTCAGGCGCGTTCCGACACGAGCTCACCAGCGACGAGCGTAGGACGCTGTTGAAGCGCCTGGTGGAGGTGGACGCGCTCGAGCGCTTCATGCACAAGGCCTACCTCGGCCAGCACCAGTTCTCGATCGAGGGCCTGGACATGACCGTGCCGATGCTCGACGAGCTGATCCAGCTGTCCGCCGCCCACGGCGGGCAGGAGGTCGTCGTGGGCATGGCCCACCGCGGACGGCTGAACGTGCTCGCGCACAACCTCGGGCGCGCCTACGACACGATCTTCGCCGAGTTCGAGGGGGCCTCGACGCTGGAGGCCGTGACCACGATCCCGCAGGGCGGCACGGGCGACGTCAAGTACCACCACGGCACCCAGGGCTCCTACCAGCTGCCCGACGGGGGCACCATTCGCGTCAACCTGGAGTCCAACCCCAGCCACCTGGAGTACGTCTCGCCGGTCGTGGAGGGCGCCACCCGCGCCGCGCAGACCTCGCGCAAGGGCCCCCACGCCCACCAGGACACCAACGCGGCGGTCCCGATCGTGATCCACGGCGACGCCTCCTTCCCCGCCCAGGGGGTCGTCTCGGAGACGTTCAACCTGCAGGCGCTCGACGGCTACAAGGTCGGCGGCACCGTCCACATCATCACCAACAA
>DAINPC010000002.1:0-34928 GCA_036743695.1 Solirubrobacteraceae bacterium
AGAGAGGCTTCGGTGAGGGTGCCCGTGAATCCGACGGTTCCCACCGTGCTGCCGATCGCCGCTTTCCCGTAAAAGACGGGCTGTTCGTAGGTGACGGCCGAGGCGACCGAGGCGGCCACCACGCTCATCGCGAGCACCGCTACGAGGCACAGCCCCATGATCTTCATGCGTTTCATATCTATCCACTACTCCTTTTCTATCCACTACTCCTTTTCCGGCTACGGTTAGATCGACCGACCCCGAAGTCCCCCTCCTTAGGCCAGAGATGCCTCGAAGCCCGTCGTAAGCTTCGGCCCTCGAAGCACTTGGCCCGTCGAGACACGGGGCCCGTCGAACTCCGCGAGCATCGCAAGCCACCGCGGTCGCCGCATCGGGGGGAGACCACCGATCTGCCCGGGGAACTACGGGCTACGGCGACCCCACTGGGGCGGGGACGGCCTCGAGCGCAGCCTGGCCGACGCGCGCGTGCTGTCGCTCCAGCCCCCAGGCTCCCGCCGCCCCAGGCGGCGCCGGGTTGAGTTTGAGAAACACCCGATCCGGGTATCGGGCTGGGGCGGGCATGCTGAACACACACACGGAATCGGGGGGATCGGGATGAGGATGCGCGGATTCGCTTTCAGGACGGGGGCCGGCGCGCTGTCGCTGCTGGCGATGCTCGCCGCACCGTCGCTGGCCGCGGCCGAGCCCGCGCCCTTCGGGCACACGTGCACAGCTGAGAGCGGAGTGCGCTTCTGCCCCGCCGCCTCGCTCGCTCAGCGCGTCCCCAGCTTCGACGGCGTGCCGCTGGATGTGGACGTGACGCTCCCGCCCACCGGCGCGGGGCCCTATCCGACGATCGTGATGCTCCACGGCTGGGGCGGCTCCAAGGCCTCCTTCGAGGCCACCTCCGCGGCCGGCGACGGCAACGAGACGTTCGACTACAACAACATCTACTACGCCCAGCACGGCTACGCCGTCGTCAACTACTCCGCCCGCGGCTGGGGCCGCTCGTGCGGCAGCGAGGAATCGCGCAGCGAAACGCCCGGCTGCGAAGCAGGCTGGCTGCACCTGGCCGACCAGCGCTACGAGGCGCGCGACAGCCAGTACCTGCTCGGGCTGCTGGCCGACGAGAAGATCACCAAGCCGCACGCGATCGGCGTCACCGGCATCTCCTATGGCGGCGGGCAGAGCATCGAGCTCGCCTACCTGAAGAACCGCATCCGGCTGCCCAACGGCGAATTCGCGCCGTGGCGGAGCCCCAGAGGGAAGACCATGGCAGTCGCAGCCGCCTTCCCACGCTGGCCGTGGTCCGACCTGGTCAACGCGCTCGAGCCCAACGGGCGCCTCATGGACTCCGAGATCGCACCCTTCGCCCAGAGCTACGAACCGATCGGCGTCGCGATCCAGAGCTACATCACCGGGCTCTACGCCGACGGCCTCGCTTCCAACGGCTACTACGCCCCGCTCGGCAAGGACCCCGAAGCGGACCTGACGAAATGGTTCGCGGTGACCAACGCGGGCGAGCCCTACGGAGAAGAAGCGCTGGCGGTGGCCAGACAGCTCTACACCTACCACCAGGGCTACGGCATCCCGCTGTCCGGCAAGCCAGCGCCGCTGCTCTTGGAGAGCGGCTGGACCGACGACCTGTTCCCGGCGGAACAGTCGCTGCGCGTCTACAACCAGGTGCGCGCGCTGAAAGGCTACGCGGCCCTGATGGTGGGCGATCTCGGGCACAGCATGGGCTCCAACAAGGAAAACACCGACCACGCCTTCAACGAAGCGGCCGCGGCCTTCTTCGCGGCGAAACTCGAGCAGCTCGGCAAAGCGCCGGCGGCGGGCAGCGCGACCGCCTACACGCAGACCTGCCCGCAGAGCGCGCCGGGCGGCGGCCCGTACACAGCCACGAAGTGGTCGAAGCTGCACCCGGCCACCGTCACCTTCGGCTCCTCCGAAGCGCAAACGCTCACCTCGGCCGGCGGCAACCCAGCGATCGCCGCCGAATACGACCCGATCGCCAGCTCCGACGCCTGCAAGACTGTGACGGCCGAAACGGAGCCGGACACAGCTACCTACACGACGACCAGCCACGGCTTCACCATGCTCGGGATGCCCACGGTGACCGCCACCGTCAAGACGCTCGGGCCGTTCGGCGAGCTCGCCTCACGGCTGTGGGACGTGCTGCCCAATGGCCAACAGAGGCTGATCAGCCGCGGCGTCTACCGCCTGGGCGAAAACCAGCAGGGCGCCATCACCTTCCAGCTGCACGGCAACGGCTATCAGTTCGCCGCCGGCGACACCATCAAGCTCGAGCTGCTCGGACGCGACGCGCCCTACTACCGGGCCAGCAACGGCGCGTTCAGCATCGCGGTCAGCAACCTCACCGTCTCGCTGCCGAGCACCTGAGTCGCCGCCGCGGAGCCCGGCCGGGCGGGCGCGCCGCCCGGAGCGCCCCGCCTCAGTCGCCCGCTAGCGCCAGCACGAGCTTGCCCGTGTTCTCGCCGCTGAACAGGCGCAGCAGCGTGTCGGGGAAGCTCTCCAGGCCCGTGGCCATGTCCTCGCGCGAGATCAGCTTGCCCGCGGCCAGCCAGCCCGCCATCTCCTGCGCGCCCTGCGCGTAGCGCTCGCCGTAGTCGGAGACCACGAAGCCGGTCATGCTCGCGTGGTTGACCAGCAGCGAGAGGTAGTTGGACGGGCCGCGCACGGCGTCCGTGGCGTTGTACTGGGAGATCGCCCCGCAGATGATCACGCGGGCGCCGCGCGCCAGGTGGGCGAGCGCCGCGTCGAGGATCTCGCCGCCGACGTTGTCGAAGTAGACGTCAATGCCCTTGGGACAGTGCTCGCCCAGCGCCGCGCCCACGTCCTGCGCCTTGTAGTCGATCGCCGCGTCGAAGCCCAACTGCTCGACCACGTGGGCGCACTTCTCCGCGCCGCCCGCAATGCCCACAACGCGGCAGCCCTTCAGCTTGGCGATCTGGCCCACCACCCCGCCGACGGCGCCCGCCGCACCCGAGACCACCACCGTCTCGCCCGCCTCCGGGCGACCGATGTCGAGCAGGCCGAAGTACGCCGTCATGCCCGGCATGCCAAGCGTGCTCAGATACACCGGCAGCGGCGCCAGGGCGGTGTCCACCTTGATCAGCGCGTTGCCGTGCGCCACCGCGTACTCCTGCACGCCCAGCAGCCCCGTCACGTGGTCGCCCACCGCCAGGCCGGGGTGGTTGGAGGCGATCACCTCGCCCGCGCCCAGCGCCCGCATCACCTCGCCGATGCCCACCGGCGGGATGTAGGAGCGGGCGTCGTTCATCCATCCGCGCATGGCCGGGTCGAGCGACACGTACCGGACCTTGACCAGCGCCTCGCCGTCGCCCGGCTCGGGGACCGGCTGCTCGACGTAGCTCCAGTCGCTGGGCTTGGGCAGCCCGACCGGGCGCGCGGCGAGCTGGAACTGGTGGTTTACGGCATCCATGAAGTTGCCTTTCATATCTCCTGCGGACACGTGGGCGGCAGCTGCCGCGGACACCATATCTCGGGTCCGCCCTCTGAAAACGGGCGCCGAGGCCCCGCCAGGCGACGCAGCGGGCCAACTCGCGCACGCGGCGCCCGGCCGTGAGAACATTGCGCGCGCCGCCGCACCTGCGCCCGCGGGGCCCAACCACGGACACAAGGAGCCACAACATGCCCGACATCGAGTTCCCGACCGGCGCCGGCGTAGCCCCCGGCTACCTCGCAGTTCCCGCCGCACAGCGCGGACCCGCGACGATCGTGATGCAGGAGTGGTGGGGCCTGGACGAGCACATCCGCTCAGTCTGCGACCGGCTCGCCACCGAGGGCTTCTTCGCGCTCGCCCCCGACCTCTTCCGCGGCGAGACCACCACCCAGCCGAGCGAGGCCGAACAGAAGATGATGGCGCTGTCCATGGACCAGGCCGAGCAGGACATGTGCGGCGCCGCCGCCTACCTCAGCTCGCAGGCCGGCGTCGAGGGCTCCGGTGTCGGCAGTGTCGGCTTCTGCCTCGGCGGGGGGCTGTCCGTGTGGGCCGCCGCCACCTGCCCGCAGATCACAGCCGCGGTCACCTACTACTACGTGATGCCCCACGGCAAGCCCGACTTCACCAACATCAGCGGCCCCATCCTCGGGCACTTCGGCACAGCCGACGCGTTCATCCCCCCCGACGACGCCCGCAAGCTCGAGGCCGAGCTGCGCGACGCCGGAGCGGAGGTGACGTTCCACTTCTACGAGGGCGCCGGACACGCGTTCTTCAACGACACCAACCGCCTGGGCACCTACGACAAGGACGCCGCCGAGACCTCCTGGCAGCGGACCGTCAGCTTCCTGCGCTCGGCGCTCGCCGCCTGAGCCGCCCAGCGCCGAGCAGCTCGCCGCCCCCGCCGCCGGCGGCAGCGATGCCACCGTCGCCCTGGACCCCGCCAGCGACAGCGCGCTCGCCATCTGGCGGGGCGCGGACGGCATCGTCGAGTACTCGATCCGCAGCGCCCCGTCCGGTCCCTGAACGCGCTCCCGGAGGCAGGCGCACCGCGCGGAGGAGCGCGTTTAGGAAAAGATGCTCCACGCATGGACAGGGACTACGAGCTTCAGACCCACCGGGCGGAGGATCGCCACTGGTGGTACCGGGGGCGGCGCACGGTGCTGGAGGGAGTGCTCGACGGGCTGGATCTGCCCGCGGGCACACGCATCCTGGACGCCGGGTGCGGCAGCGGGCGCAACATGATCGAGCTGGCCCGCTACGGCACCGTCACCGGCGTGGAGCTGTCCGAGACCAGCGTTGCGCTGGCCCGCGAGCGCCAGTGCGGCGAGGTCGTGGCCGGCTCGGTGCTGGAGATGCCCTTCCCCGACCACAGCTTCGAGCTGGCCGTCAGCCTGGACGTGATCGAGCACCTCGAGGACGACCTGACCGCGCTGCGCGAGATGCGCCGCACCGTCGCCCCCGGCGGCGCGCTGCTCGTGACCGTGCCTGCCTACCAGTGGCTGTGGAGCGGGCACGACGAGATCAACCACCACCACCGCCGCTACACGCGCCGCTCGCTCCAGCACGTCGCCGAGCAGGCCGGCTGGCGGCAGGCTCGCACCACCTACTTCAACTCGCTGCTGCTGCCCGTGGCAATCCTGCTGCGGGTGCTCGACCGCGTGAACACGAAGACCACCGAGTCCAGCCTCGACCTGTGGGTGCCTCCGGAACCGCTCAACTGGGTGCTGGAGCGCCCGCTGGCGCTGGAGGCCGCGATGATCAAGCGCGGCGGGCGAATTCCGGCCGGGCTCTCGCTGCTGGCCCTCTTCCGCTAGCCGACGTCGCCGTCCGCCACCGCCGCGGGCGCGTGCGCGCGGAACGTCCATGCGCGGTTTGCAGAGAACGTGCTCACCGTCACCACCACCGTCGCACACGCCTGCGCCAGCAGCTTGTCCAGGCGGGCATCGTGCACGAACAGGTAGAGCAGGCCCTCGTTGATCGCCAGGCCGCATCCCTGGACGATCGCCCAGCGCACCGGCGTGAGCGCGTCGCCGACGTGCTCACGGAAGGTCCAGCGCCGGTTGAACAGGAAGCCGTTGGTGGCGCCCACCGCGAAGCCCACCGCCGAGGCGGCCAGGTACCACACGCCGAACACCTTCAGCAGCAGCGTGTAGACGGCAAGTGTCAGCAGCGTGTTGGACACGCCAACGATCCCGAACTTCACGAACTGGACCAGCACCGGCGTCCTCAGCCCGCCCGGCGGTGGCGCTAGGCTTGGTGGTCGCTGCTGAGGTTGATCGTGCTCAGAAGGCATTCACGGACAGGATGAACGATAAATTGAGACGCGGCTTAGGGCTTCGCTCGAAGATTCTCAGCAAGCGGCAGTTTCCCCAGTGCCCGTAGGCAACGCAACGATCATGTCCGACACACAACTTCGCACCCCCACCCTGCTCAGCGTGGTGGCGCCGATCTACGACGAGGAGGAGCTCGTCGAGGAGTTCGTCGCCCGCGCCACCGCCGCTGTCGCGGACTTCGAGTTCGAGCTGGTGCTCGTCAACGACGGCAGCTCAGACCGCACGCCCGAGCTGCTCGACCGCATCGCCGCGTCGGACCCGCGGGTGCGCGTGATCCACCTGTCGCGCAACTTCGGCCACCAGGCGGCGCTGACCGCCGGCCTGGAGCATGCCGCAGGCGACATCGTGGCCATGATCGACGCCGACCTGCAGGACCCGCCCGAGCTGATCCCCGACATGATCGCCCAGTGGAGCCAGGGCGCGGACGTGGTCTACGCCGTGCGCCAGCAGCGCGAGGGCGAGACCGCCTTCAAGCTGGCCACCGCCTCCTGGTTCTACAAGCTGTTCGACAAGCTCGCGCAGGTCAACCTGGAGCCCAACTCCGGCGACTTCCGCCTGCTCGACCGCCGCGCGCTGGACGCGCTGCTGGCCATGACCGAGCGCTCGCGCTTCCTGCGCGGCATGACCGTCTGGGTGGGCTTCAACCAGACGGCCGTCTCCTATCAGCGAGACGCCCGCCACGCCGGCGAGACCAAGTACACGCTGCGCAAGATGCTCCGCTTCTCCCTCGACGCCATCACCTCCTTCTCCCACCTGCCGCTGCAGCTGGCCACCTATGCCGGGATCTTCTCCGCGAGCGTGGCCTTCATCTCCATCCCCGTCGTGATCGTGCTGCGGATCTTCGACTCCTACCTGCCCGGCTTCGGCTCCATCACCATCGCCATCCTGCTGCTCGGCGGCATCCAGCTGATGGCGCTGGGGGTGATCGGCGAGTACGTGGGGCGTATCTACGACGAGGTCAAGCACCGCCCGCTCTACATCGTGCGCGACGAGCGCAACCGCCCGTCCGCCCCCCAAGGGCGGATCGCAGCTCCCGGGCCCGCCGCACGGGCGGGACTGCCCGCGCGCGCGCCCGAGCGAATGCTGTAGGCGTGGCGCAGGCGCGCGCTCTCACACTGCTGCTCGCGCTCGCGCTCGCATGGGCCGGCGCCAACGCAGCCGGCGCGCGCGCCGAAGCCTGCCCGGGCTCGGGCACGCGCCCCTGCCCGTATGTCGCCGCGCAGACCATCGGGCACCGCGCCGAGTCCGTCCTGCGCTTTCCAGAGGCCGTGGCCGTGGACAACCAGGGCAACCTCTACGTCGCGGACCAGCTGAGCTACGTGGTGCAGAAGCTCAGCGCCGCCGGGACGTTCGAGGGGGAGTGGGGGTCCTACGGCGGCGGCCACGGCCAGTTCGGGCCGATCGGCGGGATCGCAACCGACGCCGCCGGCGACGTCTACGTGGTGGACTCAAGCCACAACCGGATCCAGAAGTTCGATCCCAACGGCACCTTCCTCACATCCTGGGGCCATCGCGGCAGCGAACCCGGGCAGTTCTCCTTCGGCTCATCCCAGGACTACACGCAACCGCCCGGCGGCGGGATCGCCGTGGCTGGCAACTACGTGTACGTCGCCGACAGCGGCAACGACCGCATCGAGCGCTTCGACCTCACCGGCGGCGAAGCCATGGCGTGGGGCACCCTCGGCAGCGGCCCCGGCCAGTTCTCCTACCCCCGCGGGGTGACCGCCAACGAAAGCGAGGTGATCGTCAGCGACGACGACAACCACCGCATCGAGCGCTTCGACCCCAACGGCGCCTACCAGGGCGAAGTCGGCTCCAACGGCACAGGGCCGGGGCAGTTCGGCTTCCCCTACGGCGTGGCCCTGGACGGCGCCGGCAACGTGTACGTGGCCGACGACATCAACCACCGTGTCGTCAAGCTCACCCCGCAGCTGGCCTTCGCCGGCGAATGGGGCGGCTTCGGCACCGCACAGGGCCAGTTGGCCTTTCCGCGCGCGCTCGCCAGCGACCCCGCCGGCGACACCTACGTGGCGGACACCGCCAACGACCGCATCCAGGTGTTCGACTCGGGCGGCGGCTACCTGCGCACCATCGGCACCTCCGCCCGCAGCCCCGGCCAGCTGACCGCCCCGCGCGGCCTAGCCATCGATCCCACCGGCAGGCTGTTCGTGTCCGACACCGTCGGCAATCGCATCGAGGCGTTCGCCGCCGGCAGCCTGACCTACGCCGGACAGTGGACCGCCGCCGGGGGGCACGCCGCCGGCTTCAACGTCCCCGCCGGCATCGCCGTGGACCCGCGCGGCTCCGTGTACGTGGCCGATCGCGGCAACGAACGCGTGGTGCACCTGTGGGGAGACGGCACGTTCCTCGGCGAGCTCGGCGGTCCGGGCGAGCTCGGCGGAGCGCAGCTCAGCGGCGCCGGGTCAGTGGCCGTGGCGGACGGACCCGACGAGACCTACGTGGCGGACACCGCGCACAACCGCGTGCTCGTCTACAGCCCCGCAGGCTCGCTGCTGGCCAAGTGGGGAGCCGAAAGCGGAAGCGGCGCCGCCGGGCGCGGCAGCGGCGAATTCGACCACCCCGCCGCCGTCGCCCTGGACAGCGCCGGCGAGGCTTACGTCGCCGACACCGCCAACAACCGCATCGTCAAGCTCTCCACCAGCGGCAGCGTGCTGACCGAGTGGGGCTCCGCGGGCACCGGCGACGGGCACTTCCACGCGCCCAACGGGATCGCCGTGGATGCCGCCGGGACCGTGTATGTGCTCGACGGCGAAAACAACCGCGTCCAGGTCTTTGACTCGAACGGGGGCTTCCTCGCCAAGTGGGGCCTGCGCGGCAGCGAACCCGGCGAGCTCTCCCAGCCCAGCGCCATCGCCGTGGACTGCTCCGGCCAGGTGTATGTGGCCGACACCAACAACAACCGCGTCCAGCGCTTCGCGCTCGCCTCCCCCAGCCCCGCCGGCTGCCTCGCCCCCGGCGCCTGGCCGCCGCCGCTCGACGTCGCCCCCGTGCTGCACGTCGCCCTGCCCCGCACAGTCGGGATCCGCGCGCGGCGCGCGCTCGCCCTGACCGTCAGCTGCCAGCGCGGCTGTCGCGTCCGCGTCACCGCGACGCTCACCCCGTTCGGCCGCCGCTCCACCGTGCCGCTGATCGCCGCCGCGCGCGGGCTCCCCGCCGCCCTCAGCGGCCACGTGCGCCTGCGCGTCGGACCGTTCGGCCTGCGCCGGCTGCGCCGCCAGCTCGGCCGCCACACCACCATGACCGCGCGCGTCACCATCCTCGCCGCCGGCCCCACCGGGCGGCGAGCCAAGCTCACCAGGATCTACGCAGTGCGCCGCTGAGCGGGGCCGCCGGCGGGCTCAGCGGGCGCTCGCCGGTGGGCGTGGGCGCCGCTGCCGGGACCGCGCCCGACGGTCCGTGCGACCCGTCGGGCGGCCAGGCCCGATAATGAGCGCATGAGCACAGACGAGCTGTACGGGGAGGGCGACCCTCCGGGCACGGAGCACCGGCAGGAGCGGATCAGGATCGAGACCGAGCGCCATCGAATCGAAGGCGTGCTCACGCTCGCGCGCGACGGCTACCGCAGCCGCGTCTCCGACGTGCTGAACGCCGCCGAGCGCGACTTCATCACGCTCACCGACGTGACCGTCGCGCCGCTGGAGGGCGGCCCCATCGAGCTGCACGCCTACCTCAGCCTCGCCCGTCGCCACATCATCTTCGCCGTCGCCGCCGCCGAGTACCCCGAGGGCTGAGGGCGGCGGATACACGGGGGACGGAGAGGGCGGGATTCGAACCCGCGATGGAGTTTGATCCCCATACTCGCTTAGCAGGCGAGTGCCTTCAGCCACTCGGCCACCTCTCCCTGGGATCGGGCATGGCAGTCTAGAGCCTGCCGGGCATGCCGCGCGACCGCGTAGCATCTGGGGCCCGCGGAAGGGTGGCAGAGCGGTTGAATGCGACGGTCTTGAAAACCGTTAGGCGGGCGAACCCCGTCTCGGGGGTTCGAATCCCCCCCCTTCCGCCTACACAGCCAAATCTGTGCGTTTGCAGGAGACTTCCTCGCGTTCGGTCCCGCATCGGGATGCTGGCGTCTACCGCTCAGAAGGGCTGGAAAGGGCTCCTGAGGGGTGCTGCCTACCCCATTCCTACCCCAGGCGGGGCTGTGGAGAGTGCAATCGCCAGTCATTCGGTGGCGGCCTAATGAAGGACGAGGCCAGGTCGTGCAAGGCTTCGAAGCCGACCCGTGGCATGATCGTTGGCAGATGCTCAATACCCATGGGAGGAACCATGCCCACTGACGTGCTTGAGCGTGTCCGCTCCGAAATCGAAAACCGTCTTGCCGTTCTCTCCGGTGCGGTCTCTGAAGCGCAGGAACTGGAGATCGCTCTGGTCGCCTTGGAGGAGGTGCCGGTGGACAGCCGACCGGCTCCCGATGCTGGGAATGGCCGTCGTCGTCGCAAAGGGGCACGCAGACTTCACGGTCGTAAAGGCCGCAGGCGCAAAGGCAGCACCCCAGGCGCAAACGATCAGACCGTGCTTGACAGCCTGCACGGGCTGACGGAGCCGCTCGATATCAAAACCGTGGCGGGAAAGACGGGCCTCTCGCAGCAGACGGCTTCCTACACCCTCAAGAAGCTGACTGGCAAAGGGCTGCTCACGCAATCCTCGGTCGCTGGGGGGCGGGGAATGCCGAAGCTCGTCTTTGCCTTGGCCAGCAACGGGCCGGTAGCTCAGGCTGGAGCCACCGCGAACGAGGCCGCAAGCCCGCAGAGGTCCGAGACCACGATTTCGGCGGTACCGAAACGCAAAGCTCGGAAGAAAGCCCGACGCCGGAGCAAGGCTCCAAGGTCCGCACCGGCAAACTGAGGAGGAGTTTCTCGGACGGCTGCTCTATCCGTTGAGCCACGGGGATAGGCGGACCTCACGATGGCGCATCGCGCGAGGGCTGGACGGTCGCAGGTTCCGAACGAACGACAGTGGCGCACGGCGACGGAGCGAACCTGTTCGTCCTCCGCGAGGGCAAGGTCGTCAAGATCGTCATGTACTGGGACCGTAACCGCGCGCTCGCCGACCTCGGCCTCGCACCGGAGGCGGGCTGATGTCCTCGGCGAACCTGCTTCTACGTGAGGAGCTTATTGGCCTGCGCACAGATTGCGGGGCTAGTCAGCCTCACGATCTGACCGGTCGCGACGTCAAGGAGATAGGCGCTTCCGTACGGGATGCCTTCCGATATGCCTGTCTTGGTACACGGAACCTTGCCCCCGCTGGGCAACACCACGCCGCGAATGGTGGGATCGTGCAGCTGTACCTTGATCGCTCCTTCGATCTCGAACGGTGCGGCGAAGACGTCGATGCCCTCGTACTGGAGCGGGCTCCCTGAGATGAAGATCGTTGAGTCCGATGGGGGATAGCGCGCGTGGAGCGAGATGCTCGCCAAGACCTTCTCCTGTTCGCGAAACGCACCGATCCACGCCTGGCCGTCCGAAACCGTTGTCTTCCCGTACTGGAAGCCGATAATCGCCGCCAGCGCCAGTCCCAGAGCGAGCGCTGGTCGGGGACGACCTACGAGGTAAGCTGCCAGCATCACCACCGCGTAGGCGAGAGCGACCGTTCCTATCGCGGCGGCAATGTTGATGCGGTTCGCGTTTTGTCCCGACCGCGGGTCATAGCCCAACGTAGGAAGCAACGGCGCCCAAGCGAATACGATCCAGACCGCTGCGGCTGCAGCGAGCCGCAGCCAGCGAACTAGATCTCGTCGAACTTGGTCGCCTTTCGGCAGCAGAAGACACGCTACGGCCGCCACGGCGATGACCACGAGCATTACCACGACGCCGCTCCGGGATTCGAGGGCGTCGAAGGGGTCCAGGGAAGCGGACACGACGTAGAGGGCGTGTCCGTAGATGAATTCGATACGGCTTAGATCGGGTGTGACTTTGGGCTTTCCGGAAAGATGCGAGAAGTACGCGACGACCGCGACGCATACCCCGGCATCAACGATCCATCGCCGCAAAGCGGTGCGCCGGTCGGTTACGCCTAGATAGAGCAGCCCAGCGGCGACTATCAAACCGATCGTGATCTGGTTCGTCAGGACGCTTAGGACATACAGTCCGAGTGAGACACACCGCAGAATACGTCCGTGCCGGCTGCTGGCAACGCGGTGTGCGCGGAGTCCAGACAGGGCGATGCTGAGCCCAGCGACGAACAGCAGGACGCTCAGGAGCGACTCGCTCCCCGACGACCAGAACCGAGTCGAGTCGGCGTAGGGGAACAGCGAGGTCAGGACTCCAATTGCACCGGCGTGTAGCAGGGGCACAGAAAGGCTCCGCAGAAGTGCGAAGACGAGCGGCGCCAAGAGAACTGGGAGCACGGCGCTGAGCGCCATGTATACCTTCATATGGACGCCGAAGAACCAGTGAAGGGGCGCATAGTACAAGAGCGCAGCGGGGCGAGCTTCAAACTGAGGGTGCAGCGCGCTGAACGCTCCAAACAGACCGGGATGCGCTCCCACGGGATGAAGACCACCGATTCCACTGCCGTAACGAGCGGTCGCTTGCCAGAACCAGTCATCGGCGTTGAAGCCGCCATGCAGAATCTGAGGGACGACTGCCGGAGCATTAACGAGGATGGCGAGAGCACCGACGAGCAACATGCCTGGCCATACACCGGACCGAAAACGACCGGCAGGCCCTACAGACGAACGCAACCGTGCGAGCCTAAGACGAGCGGCGCCCGCGGCATCGCTCCCACGATCTGTGATTGCTGCGGTCATCGCCCCGGAGCCTACACTTCTCATCAACCGCCTTGGTTTTCGCAGCGTATAGTTCTTCGATCTCTCGGGGTGGACGGTCACCGAGGTTTTCGTGGAGACGGCTGTCGTTGAACCAGCTGATGTACTCGCCGTCGCGTCAAGGTCACGGCGTTGGCAGATGCAAGGGCACGGCGCGTAATCTCGACCAGGTGGGGGGTTGTGTACTCCTCAGACATCACGCGCTGAGTATCCCGCAGACGGGTCTGGAGGGACGCTGGCGAGCCTGCCAACACTCCGGACCAGCCGTTGGATCACACCTTCAGCCGTACACATCCCCTCCCTTGTGTACGCCGAGATACGAGCTTCGCGTCGGGAAGTCGGTTCTCGAATGCGGATCACTAAGGAACAGTTCTTCATAGGCTGGCCACCTGGGGCTCGGTAGGCTGAGGCGACCTAAAGCGCCGCTTGAGAGTGAAGGGAGGGAGCTATCGATCTATCGCGGTCTCCCTCAATCGCTCGGGAACCCCGGCCAAGAACGGCGGCAACTGGTTCGCCTCTTCGGTGCGGTCGGTCCTGCTGACGGCTCCCAAGCTGGAAGAGGCGACGGCGTGAGCAACAAGAGCGATCATCCGACTGTCGATAGATGCGAGTGTGGAGCCGGTCTGATCTGGGAATCACGCGAGTCGCCTGCTGGCATACGTTGGCCCGCGCTGTGCTGCATCCTCGCGGTTGCATGGCTGCTCGCACAGGTCTATGCACCGCATGAGACGGCCCGTAGGGTCATGGAGCTGGCCGGTTCGGCGCGTACATGGATCGGGCGCTCGCGGCTGCATGCGGCGGCGCTGCCGGCAACCGTCGTCGTGCTGGTGCTCGTCGCCGTCGCCGGGTACTCGATCCGGCGGCGCTCCGCTCGCTGGCAGGCCTCGGCTCCTCCCGTTCAGATCGCGGACGGCGTCCCCGCCCTGACCGCTAGCGGGCATGGCACAATGGTGCGTCGATGAAGCTCAGCCTTGTACTTCCGGTCTACGACGAGGCGCCAGTGCTGCCCGAGCTGTATCGTCGCCTGCGGGCGGCGCTCGAAGGGCTGCCGGCCGAATGGGAGGTGATCTTCGTCGATGACGGCTCGACCGACGGCAGCTGGGCGGGTGTGCGCGCGCTCGCGCTCGAAGACGAGCGCGTGCGTGGGGTCCGCCTGTCGCGCAACTTCGGACATCAGATCGCGCTGACAGCCGGCTTGGAGGTCGCCGAGGGCGACGCCGTGGTCACGATGGACAGCGATCTGCAGCATCCGCCCGAGACGATTCCCGCACTCGTCCGGCAGGGGGCCAAGGGCTTCGACGTCGTGTATGCGATACGGGGAGCATCCGACGCCGAGTCGTGGTTCAAGGTCCGCTCGGCGGCCGTTTTCTATTGGCTGCTGAACAAGCTGACCTCGCTGAGCCTGCCGCATGGCGGCGCGGACTTCCGCTACATGAGCCGTCGTGCCGTCGACGCGGTGCTGGCGATGCCCGAGCGCAACCGCTTCCTGCGTGGCATGACCCGTTGGGTCGGCTTCGAGCAGACCGCGATCGAGTACGTGGGCGACGCGCGAGCGACAGGTCAGGCGAAGTACACATTCCGCCGCATGCTGCATTTCGCCCTCGACGCCATCGCCGGCTTCTCGGCGATCCCGCTCCGCCTAGCGAGCGTGCTGGGATTCCTGGTCTCTGGCCTGGGCTTCGTCTATCTGCTCTATGTGCTGGCGATCCACGTTGCCGGCAAGGCGATCCCCGGGTGGACGTCGGTGACCGTGGCGGTGCTGCTGCTCGGCGGCGTGCAGCTCATCTGCCTGGGCATCGTCGGCCAGTATCTGGGGCGGATGTACGACGAGACCAAGCAGCGGCCGCTGTTCTTCGTGGCCGACGACACGCGCGACGGCGATCGCCACGCGTCCGTGGCGCGGCTGCTGACATCGAGGATCGACGATCTCGACGCCGGCCGCTAGGCCGGGCCAGCGAGGTGCGCTGGCTACTCAACTGGGACGAGTGGCCCCGGAACGGCAGCTGGTTCGGCCGGCTTGGAGTGAAAGATGCCGCGACGGAAGAGCAGGAAGTTGGTGCACGCGAGCACGGCCACGGTCACGACATAGACGATCTCGGTGGCAACGCCGAGAAGCGGCGGCAGCAGCGAGGTCGAAGCGGCGGTCAGCCCGTACTGCGCCCCGGCGGCGAGCAGGTAGCGGCCGACCTGATGATGGAGCGGAAGCGCGAACTCCTCGTGATGGGTCCAGACGAACACGCGCTGCCTCCAGAGCCAGATCCCGATGTTCGTAGGCGTAGCTGAAGCGCGCCCGGCCGCAGGGGCCCCCCGCGCTCCGCGGCCCGCGGTCACTTCAGGGTCGGCTGTGCCGCCGGCACGGCGCTGCCCAGGACGCGTCCGGCCGAATCGAGCGCCTGGACGCTCAGATATGGGCCCGTCGTGGCCACGGGCAGCTGGATCGCCGTCTCAAAGCCTGCGCGCGGCGCGTGCGCCACCGCCCGCATGGTCGTGGGCTTGGACCCGGCGAGCGCCCTCCACGACGCCACCTGAGTCGCCCCGTTCCAGCTCGCATAGACCGTGCCAGCACCGGGCGTGCCGCGCGCGAACGCGAACGCGGGCGGATGGACGGGCGTTCCCGTCCAGGCGAAGCGGAAGCTCCGATAGGACTGCTCGTGAACGGGGAAGTGCGCGTCGAACAGCAGCGTGCCGCTGGGACTGAACTCGGAGAGGTCCGGCACCTGCCCCCAGCCGAGGAACCAGTCGCCGTTGGCCAGCGCCTGGATGTTGCCCTGGCTTTCGGCCACCAGCCCCGGCGTGTGCGTGAACTGGCTCACCAGCGTCGCCGTAGCGCCCGTGGGGTCCAGACGCAGGACGATGCCGCGCGACTGGGCGTGGACGGTGGGTGAGGAGCCGTTGTCGAAGAGGCTGAACGTGCCGTCCGGCAGCTCGCGCGGGTCGTGCTGCCAAGCGGTGCCGGCGCCCGGCCCCGCCTTGAAGCTGCTGTGCCTGCCTCCCAGCCGCCAGGCGATCTGTCCGCTGCGTGGGTCTATGTCGTAGACCGTCCACGTGTTGCGCGCCGAGATCAGCGGGGCGCCGTCCGGATCGAGGTTGAGCGAGTTGATGTGGAAGAAGTCAAACGGCGAGCCCGTCGAGGAGGTGCTCGCGGCCGCGTAGGACTCGCTCAGGCCGACGTGGTCGAGGCTGGTCCATTCGTACATCACCAGGCCCGTGCGCACGTCGATCTCCTGGAAGATCCCGTCGGTCACCGCCCCATCGGCGGGGCCGCCCACCGCTGAGAGGTTGCAGAGGATCGGGTCATAGGCGGTGATCAGCGCCGTCCCCGCGCCGGTGAGCTGGAAGTCGTGCAGGTCGGCCTCATATCCGTTGCCCGCCCGGACGTGCGCGATGTCCGTGTAGGTGGCGTCTGCGATCACGTCCTCCCCGCGCCCGAACCCGTGCACCGAGATGTTCCCCTGCCACCACGTCAGCACGGGTTTGCCCTGGTATTCCTGGACCTTGAGGTTGGTCGCCGAGGTGTAGCGTGGCAGCGCCTTGAACCACACCGTGGCGCCACTCTGGTCGAGGATCTCCGGACCGGCTTGGCCCGGACCGGAGTACGGCGCCACGAACTCCTCGCCCGGCGCCACCGCGGGGGACTGGGCGCTGACGGTGAGCACCGGCGGCTGCAGGTCAGGGCGCGAGCGGAAGCTCTGGACTTCTGAGGCGGCGCCCGGGTGGATGGCCTCGGGTGTGGTGCTGATGGAATCCTGGCTGGCCACGGCGAACTGGTCCAGCAGCGTGCGCGCGGAGTGCCCGGAGCGCACGCGCGCGCGGACCGTGACGCGCTCGCCTTCCGCGAACGGCCGGGTCGGCAGGAAACTCGCGCCGTCGCCCGATGAGTAGGCTGCCAAGCGCCCCGTGTGGCTGCCTGTGCGCGAGCCGCTCACGCTGATCGCGCTCAGCTCCGAGACGGGGACCCCGAGGAAGCTGATCTGCGCCTGAGGCGAGGCGTCACGACTGCCCGACAGCGGCGAGACCGTCACTGACCCAGCCTTTAGAGCGGAGCTGTTCAATGTCGCCGGAACGCACGTCGGGCCCGCGGCAGCGGCAGCGTAGGCGGCGGTCTCTGCGGCGAGCCCCAAGCCCAACGCCACCCCGGACCCTAGGATGAGAGCGCGCATGGAGAGCATTGATCCAGCAGAGCATAGGAGAGTCGATCGACGCACGTTCGTGAAGGCGGGGCTGATCGGCGGCGGTGCCCTGGCGGGCGCGGGACTGGGCCTGCGCGCGATCGCCGATGGGTCTCGGAGCTCGGATTCCCGACCCGCCCCCGCGGCGGTGCCCGCGCGCACGCCGTCGGCGGCCAGCCCCAAGCAGCCGAACATCCTCGTGATCGTGGTCGACCAGCTGCGCTTTCCCCAGTGGTTCTCCGCAACGCCGCTCGGGCTGGCCCTCCCCGCCAACCTCCAGCGCCTGCGCCACGGGGCGGTGTCCTTCGCCCGGCACTACACCGCCTCCAACGACTGCTCGCCCGCGCGCGCAACGCTGCTGACCGGTCTCTACACGCATCAGACCGGCTGCATGATCACGGGCGGGAGCACCCTGGACCCCGGATTCCCCACATGGGGGACCATGCTGCGCGAGCACGGCTACCACACCCGCTGGTTCGGCAAGTGGCACCTCACCCACCACGACAACCGCTGGACCGCCGCCAGCGGCGAACGGGCGCTCGAGCGCTACGGCTTCGCCGGAGGCGTCTATCCCTCCCCGGACGGCGGGCCGGGCCAGGGCTGGCGCACGGACCCGCTGATCGCCTCCGCCTTCCGCGACTGGTTCGCCCACGAGGGCGGAGCCGAGCCGTGGTGCACGACCGTCTCGTTCGTCAACCCCCACGACATCGCCTGGTGGTACAGGTGGAGCGACCGCGTGCCGGCCGAGGCCGGCGCCCCGCGCACCGTCCTACGCCTGCCGCCGAACTACGAGACGCCGGAACTGCTGAGCGAGCGTCACAAGCCGCGCCTGCAGCACTCCTTCCAGGAGACCGCCGCCGCGTCGTTCGGGCCGGTGCCTTTCAACGGCCCGGAATCGGAACGCGAGTGGCTGGCGTTCCTCGACCTCTACACCAAGCTCCAGCGTGAGGTGGACCAACACATCGGCCACGTCCTGCACACGCTCCAGAGTCGGCCCAAGGTGGCGGCGAACACGGTGATCGTGTTCACCTCCGACCACGGCGAGTACGGCGCCTCGCACGGCCTGCGCGGCAAGGGCGCCAGCGCCTACGAGGAGGCCATCCGCGTGCCGCTGATCGTCAAGGACCCGCGCGCGGTGCTCACCAGCGCCACCGCGCAGCCGCGCACGCAGCTCAGCTCCAGCGTGGATGTGGCTCCGCTGCTGCTGACCATCGCCACCGGCTCCGCGGACTGGCGGCGCGAGTCGCACTACTCGCACATCGCCCACCGCCTCGACCTGGCGAAGATCCTCGCCGACCCGAGCGCCGCGGGGCGCGAATTCGTCCTGCACGCGACCGACGAGGTGGTCACCGAGTTCGCCACCGCGCCCTATGCGGCCGATGCGCCGCTGCACATCGTCGCCATGCGCACCGCCGGCGCCAAGTACGCCACCTACTCCCATTGGCCCGAAGAAGGCATCGCGCCGCTGTCAGCGGGCGAGGAAGACGAGCTCTACGACTACAGCAACCAGAGCGGCCGGCTGGAGCTGCACAACAGCGCCGGGGAAAGCGCCGTCGAGGCCGAACTGCGAGCGCAGCTGCAACGCGCCTTACACCACGAGCTGCGCGGCCCGCTGCCCGCGCGGCTTGGCAAAGCGCACGCGCGCGGGTTCGCCGACTTCTTCTCCACCGCCAGACGCGCCGCCGAGAGCGCGGCCGCACGGCGCAAGCTCCGCGAGGAACGCGAACTGGGGCCGATCGAACACGCGCAGGGGCCGCGGGCGAGTGGCAACCTCGGCCCTAGGACCTCGCCGCGCTCGACGCGCCCATGACCGCGCCCGAACCGTCGAGCGCCTGGACCTCCACGTAGCGTCCCGCCACCGCGGCCGGCAGCCTGATGGCGGTCTCAAACCCCGACCTGGGAGCGATGCTCACGGGATTCAGCGCCGCGGGCGAGGGGCCCGCAAGCACGCGCCAGGAGGCCACTTCGCTCGCCCCGTTCCAGCTGGCATACGCGACCGATGAGCCGTGGACGCGCCCCACGGCCAGCGCCGGCCTGCCCGTGGGGCGCCCCGTCCACGCCAGCCGGTAGGCGCGGTAGGACTCATACGCCGCCGGCAGGTGCGCGTCGAACAGCAGCTGGCCGGCGGGGCTGAATTCGGACAGGTAGGGGACCTCCCCCCAGCCCACCATCCAGTCGCCGTCCGCCAGCGCCTGGACGTTGCCCTGGCTGCCCGCCACCAGCGGAGTGGGATGCTGGCGCGAGCCCGCCAGCGTCGCTGTCATGCGCTGGAGGTCCAGCCTGACGTCGATCGCGCGCGACTGCGGATGCTCGACCGGAGTGGCGCCGTTGTCGAAGAACGTGAGCGTCCCATCCGGCTGCCAGCGCGCGTCGTGCTGCCACGCCGTGCGCGTGCCGGGCCCCATCGCAAAGCTGCTGCGCTTGCCGCCCAGGCGCCAGCGCACCTTCCCAGTCAGCGGATCCACGTCGTATGCCGCCCACGTGTTGCGGGCATCCACCATCAGATCCCCGCCCTGCTGGACGTCGATTGAGTTGATGTGGAAGAAGTCAAACGGCGTGAGCTGGCTGGAGCGCCGGGCGGAGGCATAGGACTCGGCCAGCGCCACGTGGTCGAGGCTGTGCCACTCGTACATCACCAGGCCCGTCTTCACGTCGATCTCCTGCAGCAGCGTGTCCGCCACCGCCGCGTCGCGCGGTCCGCCGACCGATGACAGGTCGCAGTCGATCGCGTCGTAGACCGTGATCAGGGCGCTGCCCTGCGGGTTGATCTGGAATTCGTGCAGATCCGACTGGTAGCCGTTGCCGGCCCGCAGGATCGCCACGTCCTGGTAGGAGCTGTTGGCGATCACCAGGCCCGCCCTGCTGCTGCCGGCGGCGACGAGCGGGTCCTGCCACCAGGTGAGCACGGGCTTGCCTTCGTAGAGCTGCGCGCGGAAGTCCGCGGCGCGCGTGCCCTTGGCCAGCGGCTTGAACCACACGAGCGCGCCGCTTTCGTCGAGGATCATCGGCCCGTACTGCCCCGGTCCGGAGTACGGGGCCAGGAACAGGTCGCCCGGCGTCGTGCCGGGCAGGTGCGCGGTCACGGTCACCGTCGGCGGCTTGAGGTCCGGACGGGAGCGAAAGCTCTGGTAGTAGCGGGGGTTGGGCGGGCCCTGAGAGCTGCCGCCTGCGGCGCTCGCGCGGTCGCGCACCGCCACCGTGAAGCTCCAGCCGAACGGGATCGCCTGCGCGCCGCTGTGCAGCACACCGTGGACGCTCACCAGCTCGCCTTCGGCGAACGGCCGCGTGGGCAGGAAGCTGGCGCCGTTCCCCTGCGAGTACGCCGCCAGCCTGCCCGTGTGCGGGCCCGTGCGCGAGCCCTCGACGGCGAGGTTTGCCAGGGCGCCCGCTGCCTGCCCGAGCAGGCTGATCTGGGTGGCCGGGGAGGAGTCTCTGCTCGCTGGCGCCGGTGAGACCGTCAGCAGCGAACCCGCCAGGGCCGCCGAGACGTCCAGGCGCGGGGGCGTGCAGCGGGTCGGGGTGCTGTGCGCCACGGAGGCCGCGCGCACGGACCTCACCGCCACCGCCGCCCGCACCGGCTGCGCGAGCGAAGCTGACGGCGGGGACACCAGCCCTGTCACCCCTGCGGCTCCCGCCAGTGAGGCCAACCCGGCCAACAGCGGGTGCACGCGCTGCCGCGTCCCTCAGGCCTTGACCGTCGGTGAGACCGCCAGCACCGCGCCCGCGCCGTCGAGCGCCTGGACGGCGACGTAAGGGCCCGTGGTGAGCGCCGACACCGTGGTCTGAAAGCCGCTCTTGGCGGTCGTCATGACCGGCGCGAGCGCGCTCGGGGAGGCGCCCGCGAGCACCCGCCAGGAGGCGACGTCGGTGGCCCCGTTCCAGCTCGCCGAGACAGCCAGCGCGCGGGAGCCGCTCGCTTTGGCCACCACCGAGGGGACGCTCTCGGGCTGCCCGCTCCACGGCGATTGGAAGGCCTTGAAGCTCTGGACGTTCTTGCCGAGGGTGGCGTCCAGGAGCACGTGACCAGAGGCATCGAACTCGGTGAAGTTCGGCAGCCGTCCGTAGCCCAGCAGCCAGTTCCCCCCGGGCAGGCTCAGGGCGTTGCCCTGGCTTTCGGCGAGCAGCGTCTTGGTGGGGTTCACGAACTGCTTGACGAGACTCACGGTGTGTCCAACGGTGTCCGGCGCCAGCAACAGGCCCCGCGACTGCTTCTCCTTGGGCGGATCCGAGCCGTTGTCGAAGACCGAGATCAGCCCGTCCGGCTGGAACTCGGCGTCGTGCTGCCAGTAGAAGCGCGTGCCTGCGCCGAGCTTGAAGCTGCTGCGAGCGCCCCCGAGGCGCCAGCGCACGCCGCCGGTGCGGATATCCACGTCATACACCGTCCAGGTGTTGCGCACCGAGACCAGCACGTCGCCGGCGGAGCCCGGATCGGCCGAATTGAGGTGCGCGTAGTCCCACGGATAGCTGCGGGGCACCGGATTGTTGGAGTCGCCGGGCGCGATGTTTCCCAAGGTGTGCCACTCCCACATCACCAGCCCGGTCTTGATGTCGATCTCCTGCACGACCGAATCCGTGAGGATGCCGTTGGCGGGCCCATGCACCCCCGACAGGTTCATGTGAACCGGGTCGAACACGTCAATCCAGGCTGTGCCTTGCGGTGTGATCCGGACCTCGTGCAGATCTGCGTGGTAGCCGTTGCCGGCCCTGATCGTGGCCACGTGCCGATAGGAGCTGTCGTACAGCACGTCTTCGCCCTGGCCGAAGCCGACCTGGAGGATCCGCCCCTGCCACCAGCTCAGCACCGGCTTGCCCTGATACTGCTGAACCCCGAAGTTCGTCGCCTGCAGCCCGGCCGCCAGCGGATGGAACCACACCAGGCTGCCGCCCCGATCGACGATCATCGGCCCCGGCGATCCCTGGCCCTGGTAGGGAGCGAGGAAGAAGTAGCCGGGCGTCGCACCGGGCCTTGCCGGTGTCGTGACATGCACCGTCGAGGGCGTCAGCGTCGGCGCCGTGCTGTAGTGCTGCACGGCGTGGGGGTCGCCCGGGGAGATCGGGAACTCCTGCTGGCTGACTGTTGCCTGATCGGCGATCGTGAAGCTCGTCCGCGCCTGACCCGTGGTGGCGCCCACGGCGACCGTGGCGCTGACGCTCACGTGCTCGCCCGCCGAGAACGGGTGTGCGGGGATGAAGCTCTCGCCGGTCACAGTCGAGTAGGCGCGCAGCACGCCCGTGTGGGTGCCGCTGTGCGAGCCCACCACGCGCACGTTGCTCACCTTGGTCGCGAGCGCGCCCAGAAAGCTGATCTGGGTGCTCGGCGAGGCGTCCGGCGTGCCCGGCTGGGGCGAGACCGCCACCGGGTTGGCGGCACCCACCAGCGCCGAGTCCTGGGAGGCCGGTAGCGCGGGGCTGGCCGAGGAGCTGCCGCAGGCGCCCAGCGCGATTGCGCTCACCACACACGCCAGCGGAAGGGGCAGCAGGCGCAACGTCCTCATCCGTCCCCCGAGACCCGCCGCGCGGCCCGCTCGCCGCCGGTGCGCACCGTCATATGCCCGCCCGCCAGCGGCCAGCTCCCGCCCCCCGACACCGAGAAGCGCACAGCCGCCACCGGCCGCGCGGGCCTGCTCGGGACCTCGCCCGGCACGGAGGCACCTCGCTTGCCGTTATGCGACGGCGCCGCCACCGGCATGGGCATGGCCACCGGCGTGGGCGCTGCCACAGGCGCGGGCCCGGCTGCGGGCGCAGCCACAGGCGCGGGCCCGGCTGCGGGCGGGGGCGCGGGTGCCGGCCCGGGGGGTCGCACGGCCTTGGGGATCAGCCTGAACGCCACCACCGCCCCGGTGGCGGCGAAGCCGGCGCCGAGCAGGAAGGCCAGCCTGAAGCCGTCGGTGAGCGCGAGGATCGGGGCGCGGTAGTCGGCGCTGGTCAGGTGGTTGGTGTAGAGCACGGCCAGCGAGGCCAGGACGGCCAGGCCGAGCGCACCGCCCATCTGACGCGAGGTGTTGACGAGGCCGGAGGCCAGTCCCGCCTCGCTGGGCGCGGCGGTGGCGGTGGCGGCGATCGTGGAGGGCACGACCGACAGGCCGATGCCTATGGAGGTCAGCAGGCTGGGCAGCAGGAAGTCCGAGGTGTAGTCGCCGCCCACGGAGATCCGCCCGAACAGGGCCAGGCCGACGGCCATCAGGCTGAGGCCGACGCCGAGCACCGGACCGGCGCCGAAGCGCGCGACCAGCGCGCCCCCGCGCGTCGCGCAGGCCATGATCGTCAGCGCCATCGGCAGGAACGCGAGCCCGGCGTCCAGCGGGCCCATGTGCAGCACTTCCTGCAGGTACTGCGAGGCGAAATACCACATGGGAAACAGCGCCGCGCTGAACAGCACGACCACCAGGTTGGACACCCGCAGCAGGCGGTTGGAGAACACTCGTAGCGGCACCAGCGGCGCGGCGGCGAAGCGCCCCTCGATCACCGCGAAGGCGCCCAGCAGGGCCACGCCCAGCGCGATCGGGCCGAGTGCTGCGGAGGAGCCCCATCCGTGCGAGCCGGCGTTGACGATCCCGTAGACCAGCGACAGCAACCCGCCGGTGACGGCCAGCGCGCCGGCGAGATCGAAGCTCGCGCCGGAGTGCTCGCGGCGGCGGTCCACGATGACCGCGCGCGCGACCAGCGCACCGGCGATGCCGATCGGCAGGTTGATCAGCAGCACCCAGCGCCAGCTGAGCTCCTGGGTGATGATCCCACCGAGCAGCGTTCCCGTTGCGCCGCCCGCGCCGTTCATCGCGCCCCACAGGCCGATCGCGCGGTGGCGTTCGGGGCCGGCGGGGAACGAGGAGGTGATGATCGCCAGCGAGGAGGCCGCCATCACCGCGCCGCCGAGACCCTGCAGGGCACGCGCGCCGACCAGCACCTGGCGGTCCACGGCGGTGCCGCCGATGAGCGAGGCGAGCGAGAACAGGAGCAGCCCGGTGATGAACGTGCGCCGCCCTCCGAACAGGTCGGCGGCGCGCCCGCTGAGCATCAGGAAGCCGGCGAAGGTGATCGTGTAGGCGTTGACCACCCACTGCAGCTCGGGGCGTGAGAAACCGAGGCTGGTGTGGATCGAGGGGATGGCCACGTTGACGATCGAGACGTCGAGGATGACCATGAACTGCGCCAGGCAGCAGACTGTCAGCAGCAGCGCGTGGCGCGGACGCGCGTCCTGTCCAGCAGGCGCGTGCGCGGCCGCCAGGCGCGGCGTGATGGGAGCGGCGACAGAGGTCACGTCAGCCGCCCTTGGGCGGAGCAGCGGGCTTGACGACGGACACGGTGGGCGAGGTGGCGAGCAGTTCGCCGCCCGCTCCCAGCGCCTGCACGGCCACGTACGCGTAGGCGTCCGGGAACGTCACCGAGCTCTCGAAGCCGCTGTCGGGCATCGTCGCCTGCGGGGTGATCGAGCTGCGGCTGTTGCCGGCGAGCACGCGCCACGAGGCCACGTTGGTGGCGCCGTTCCAGCTCGCGAACACTGCGGTGGAGTCGCCCGTTACGAGCACCCTGGCCCTGACTGCGGGCAGCGACAGCGGATGCCCCGCCCACGGGTAGCGGAAGGCGCGGTAGGAGGAGGATCCGGGCGGCAGGTGGGCGTCCAGGAGCAGCCCCCCGCTCTTTGTCAGCTCGCTCACGCTGGGAATGGCGCCCCAGCCGATCAGCACGTCTTCATTGGGCAGCGTCTGCATGTTGCCCTGGCTGTCCGCCAGCAGCGGGCCGCGGGGGTGCGGATATACGGCGAGGACACGCGCCTGGTGGCGGGCTGTGTCGAGCGCCACGCGCACGCCACGCGACTGGTAGTGGATGCGCGGGTTGGAGCCGTCGTCGAACACCGTGACCGTCCCGTCGGCGTGGATGCGGGCGTCGTGCTGCCACGCGGTCGCCGCGCCGGGTCCCATTGCAAAGCTGCTCTTGTTGCCGCCCAGACGCCAGCGGATCACGCCCGAGCCCTTGGCCAGCTGGTAGGTCGCCCAGGTGCTGCGCGCGGAGATCAGCACGTCGCCGTTGGGCTCCGGGTCGACCGAGTTGAGGTGGAACCAGTCCCACGGCGTTGCCTCGTCGGGGAGGGGGGCGTGGGACTCGCCGACGCCGACGTGATCGAGGCTGTGCCACTCCCAGCGGACGAGCCCCGTCTTGATGTCCACCGCCTGCACCGCCGTGTCGATGATCACGCCGTTGCGCACGCCGCCGACCGGGGTGAGGTCGCAGCGCATGACGTTGTAGGCGGTGATGTAGGCGACGTGGTTGGAGACGATCTGGAAGTCGTGCAGATCCGCCTGGTAGCCGTTGCCCGCGCGCACCGTTGCCACCGTCTGGTAGTTGGAGTCCATGACGATGTCCTCGCCCTCGCCAAAGCCGGCCGACAGCACCCGCCCCTGCCACCAGGTGAGGTCCCGCTGGCCCTCGTAGCTCTGCGCGCTGAGGTTCAGCGCGTTGACCTCCTGGGGCAGCTGGTCGAACCACACCAGCCGGCCCTGCGGCGTGTAGATCAGCGGTCCGGGCTCCCCGGGGCCGGGGCCGACGGTCATCATCAGATCGCCCGCCGACGGGTCCCGGTCGGCGGATGTCACTTCGAGGATCGGCGGATGCAGGCCGGGCGCCGACACGAAGCTCTGATAGGAGGAGCTGGGCGCGGCCGGGTTGGGGAAGCCGGGTATCCCCTTGGTGGTATAGGGCGTGGCGATGCGGAACGCGAAGGAGACGCGGCGTTCGCTGCCGGCGCGACCAAGCAGCGCGCGCACGACCACGCGCTCGCCGGTGTCGAAGTGCTTGTTTGGGACGAAGCTGCCGCCATCGCCCTGGAAATAGCCGTAGACGTGGCCGTAGTGGTAGCCCGTGCGCGACCCTTCCACCGAGACATCCTGGATGTCGGTGACGGGCTCGCCGAGGAAGCTGATCTGGGTGTCGGGGTTGGCCGTGTCGGTCCCGGGCGCCGGAGATACGCTCACGGGCGTCCCCGCAAGCGCCGCGCTGTGGTCGATGCTCGCCGGCAGGCACACCGGCGAGGGCCCGCTCGGCGGCACCACGCTGCGCGCACCGGAGGAGAGACTGCTGGTGCCGAGGACGATCGCCACCGTCACCCACGCGACGACCGCGATCACCAGGACGATGTATCCGTTCCTTCTCATATGAGCTCGGAGGCCCGCCGGCAGGACGCACGGGCGCTGAGGCCGACCGTCGAGCGATCCACGCCTCACCTGCAACCCCCCGGGTCCATGCGGAGTCCGTGCAGGCAGACAATACCGGGGAACCCCGCCGGCCCGGGCCAGTTTGCTGGCATTGCGCGCATCCTTACCCAGTTCTTAGCGCCCCCGGAGCGCGTGAATTGGAAGCGGCCCGCGGGGCGCTGCTGATGACGTACGCTCTGAGTCGGTGCCCGTCAGGCGATCTCTTCCACTGGTTGCAACCGCCGCCCTGGCCGCTGTCGCGCTGTCGCCGGCGCGCGCGGGCGCGAGCAGCGCGGACGTGGCGAGCACGAAGACCTACATCCAGGCCAACTACGCGCTCGTGCAGGCGGCGAGGTCACATCTCACAGCCGCCGAACACGCCCCGCGGCGGGTCCTCGCCCAAGTCCGGCGCGAATGCCCCATGGCCGCCGCCGAATCGCCCCAGAACGCCGACTCGACACAGATGAGCAACGAGGTCATCGGCGCGATGGTTCTCACCGCCTACCACCTGGACCGCCCGGCGGGCAAGGGGTTCGTGCGGGCGGTCAGTCGCCTGCACCTGGGCGACAGGCGCCTGGCCAACGCTGTCAGGGGCTACGCAAACCAGCTGGGGACGCTGTTGGAGCTCCCCGTGCCGAACCTGTGCGCGGACGTCAGGGCCTGGGTGGCGAGCGCCTATGAGACGCTGCCCGCCAGCACCGCCAGCTTCGACCGGCGGTTCATGCCCGCCTGGGTCGCCATCGGGTTGCTGCCCGGACGGCTGTCGGCATACGAGCGCCCGGAAGAGCAGGGGGTGCTC
The DNA here is from genome assembly GCA_036743695.1 of Solirubrobacteraceae bacterium. Classification (GTDB taxonomy): domain Bacteria; phylum Actinomycetota; class Thermoleophilia; order Solirubrobacterales; family Solirubrobacteraceae; genus Palsa-744. The sequence continues at coordinate 26,743 of DAINPC010000002.1, forward strand.
GCGCGCACCCGCGCAATCGAAGTCCAGATCACCGACGCCGAAGCCAGGGCCGTCGAAACGTGGGGAGAGATCATGAACGAGCTGGGGCTCTCGCCCTAGAGCTGCTCAGGCCACCGCCCGCAGGTGCCGATAGGGGACGCCGCGCAGCTCGCGCACGAGGGCGTCCACGATCGCCTCCTCGTCCTCCTCGCGGCCGTCGGTGACCGCGCTGATCACCGCACGCTTGCGCTCCAGCAGGGCGGAGATCGTCTCGTCGATCGTGCCCGCCGCCAGCAGGTAGTAGGCGTTGACCGCGTCCTGCTGGCCGATGCGGTGGCAGCGGTCCTCGGCCTGGTCGTGCTTGGCGGGCGTCCAGTCGAGCTCCAGGAAGACGACGTTGGAGGAGCGCGTCAGCGTGAGGCCGTGGCCGGCGGCCTCGATCGAGCAGACGATCAGCTGGTTCTCGGGGACGTCGGGCCCCTGGAAGGCTTGAAGTGCCGCGTCCCGGGCCGCGTGGCTGTCGGAGCCGAGGATGTGCAGAGCCGCGGGGAAGTGCTCGAGCACGGCCCGCTGGATCTCGCGGTGGTGGGCGAACACCACCAGCCGCTCGCCCGATGAGCAGAAGTCGTGGATCCAGGTGAGCGCCGCGTGCAGCTTCCCGCGCGCGGCCAGCACCTTGAGCGCGTTCAGCCGCACCAGGCGCTCCGCGCGCATCGCCGCGGCCACCTTCGCGTCGAGCTCGCGCAGGTCGAGCGGTTGACTGCGAAGCCAGCCCACGAGGTCGCGCTCCGCATGCCGATACTCGGGCTCGTTGTCCAGCTCGACCGGCACCACCGCGCGGGTCTTGGCGGGCAGCTGCTGGAGCACATCCGCCTTCAGGCGGCGCACGAAGCAGCGCGCCCGCAGGTGCCAGTGCAGACGCAGGTGGGCATCGGGCCCGCGGAAGCGCTCGCCGAACTTCACGCCCGAGCCGAAGTCCTCCAGCCGCCCGAGGATGCGCAGCTGCGAGATCAGCTCCGCCGGGCGGTTGACCACGGGCGTGCCCGTGAGCGCGAGCACCAGCGCCTCGCGCGGCATCTCCGCGGAGAGACGCTGCGCGGCCTGGGTGCGCTTGGCTGCGGCGTTCTTGCAGTAGTGGGACTCGTCGAGCACGAGCGCCTGCGGGGCCAGCCTGTGCAGCTCGTCCAACCTGGGGGCCAGGATGTCGTAGTTGACGACCGTGATGTCCGCCGCGGGGATCCGCTCGCCGGCGCCGTTGCCGGACAGCGCCTGTGCGGTGCGGGCGGGAAGCCAGCGCTGCAGCTCGCGCAGCCAGTTGAGCTTGAGGCTCGCGGGGCACACCACGACCGCGGGATAGGCGCCCACCGCCTCGATCGTGGCGAGCGCCTCGATCGTCTTGCCGAGACCCTGCTCGTCGGACAGGAACGCCCGCCGCTGGGAGAGCAGGTAGCTCACTCCCGCACGCTGGAACGGCTTGAGCTCGCCGCCCAGGCCCGGGATCTCGAGCGGCGCGTCGGTTGCGCTCGACAGCTCCACAAGGCCGGCCGCGGCGGCGTGCTGCTCGCGGATCTCCTGCAGCAGCGTCAGCGCGTCCGGGTCCACCCAGACCGAGCCCGCCGCCAGGAAGCGGTCGAGCTCGGGCACGCAGAACGGGTCGGCGCGGATGGCCGCCAGCCGGGCGTGCTCGCGCCCCGCTCCGCGCAGCGGCTGAGACCGCGGCGGCAGCACCCCCCGCATCCCGGCGAACCGCTCCAGCAGCGACTCGTCGTGGCCGGGGGCGAGCACGAAGCTGTCCTCCTCGTGGGCGCTGGAGCGCTCCAGAACCGCCGGCGGGGCCGCGCGGCCGGCTCGCAGCGCCGCCACGCAGCGTTTGGCCGCGGGGCTCATCCAGCCGTCGAGATGCGCCTCGATCAGGCTCCAGGAGTCGAGCGTCAACGCCACGGCCGCGCCGCCGGGGACGCTCGCCGCTCGCTCCCTGAGTGCCCGGGGCAGGCGCGCGACGTCGCCCAGCAGCAGGAACACGGGCGCATCGCTCGGTCCCTGGACCTCGATGTTCCCGCGCCAGGTCGTCGCCCGCGCCAGCCAGGCCGAAACGCGCGGGTCGACGTCGGCGTCCTCGAGGTGCTCGAGCAGCGCGAGCAGCTGCTCGGCGTCGTGCTCGACGGCCGCCAGCCCGATCGAGCCACCGGGAGCCTCCAGCGCACGCAGTCCGCCCTGCCCCGCGAGCACGCGGGCGAGCGGCGCATGCGCGGCGGCGACCAGGATCCAGTGCTCGCCGCGGCGGTCGCGGCGGAATTCAACGTCGAAGCGTAGCTGGGAGCCGGGCTCGCCGACCGGGCGCTCGCCCGACGGGCCATCCGCGCGCCCGCCCCTGTCCAGCAGGGCGCGGCGCGCGTGATCGCTCAGGCGCAGGCCGATCGTCGATTCCTCGCCCAGGCGCTCCAGCAGACCGGCTGCGTGGTCGTCGAGCGGAACGAGCGCCCGGCCGATCGCCGGGAGATCGCGGGCGTGCGGGTGCTCCAGCAGGGCCGCCACGGGCTCGGGCGCGGCGTCCGTGGCGAAGCTGAGCCACCAGTCCTCATCCGGGCGCGCCAGGTCCACGAGGCACTCGCCGCGCGGGCGCCTGGCGCGCCGGCGCCTGATCGCGCGGTCGAGCGCCGCGGTGACCTGCGGCTCGTGCGGAAGGCCCGCGAACAGGCGCGCGAGCGCCTCCGCCTGGTCGGGACCGAGCGGAATGCACCACGCGCGCTCGGCGGGATCCCAGCGGCGGCCGGGGATCGCGCGCAGCAGCTGGCGCAGGCCGTCGTCGTAGGGGAAGCGCAGCACCGCTTCGTCGCGGGCCAGCTCGGCTGAGAAGGGCGCGTGGGACACGAACCCAGCACGATAGGCGCGAACGGGGATGGGTTGGGGTCGCGTCATCCGGAGGCTAGGGTGGGTGATATCGAGCAACAGTCCAACCGGGGAGCGCAGAGGCGATGGCGAGCATGAGGGCGGTGCAGGTGAGCGAGGCAGGCGGCCCGTTGGAGATGGTGGAGCGCGAGGTGCCAGTCCCCGGCCGTGGCGAGGCGCTCGTGCGCGTGCAGGCCTGCGGCGTCTGCCACAGCGACTCCTTCGCCAAGGAGGGCGGCTATCCGGGCGTCAGCTATCCGCTCGTCCCCGGCCACGAGATCGCGGGCGTGATCGACGCGCTCGGCGCGGAGGTGCACGGCTGGGAGGTCGGCCAGCGGGTCGGCGTGGGCTGGTTCGGAGGCAACTGCGGCCACTGCCATGCGTGCCGCCGCGGCGATCTGATCAGCTGCCAGAACATGGGCATCCCCGGGATCACCTTCGACGGCGGCTACGCCGACTACGTGCTCGTGAAGGCATCGGCGATGGCGCTGATGCCGGACGAGCTGGCGGCCGAGGAGGCCGCGCCGCTGCTTTGCGCGGGCATCACCACCTACAACGCGCTGCGCCAGAGCGGCGCGCGCGCGGGCGATCTCGTGGCGATCCTGGGCGTCGGCGGCCTCGGTCACCTCGGCGTCCAGTTCGCGGCCAAGCTCGGCTTCGACACGGTCGCGATCGCGCGCGGAGGCGAGAAGGAGGAGCTCTCGCGGCGGCTCGGCGCGCGCCACTACATCGACAGCACCGCCCAGGACCCGGCGGCCGAGCTGACCCGCCTCGGGGGCGCACGCGTGATCCTCGCCACGGTCACCAATGCCGCCGCGATGACCGCCGTCCTCGGTGGCCTCGGCCTGCGCGGCAGGCTGGTCGTGGTCGGCGCCTCGATGGAACCGATGCAGTTCCCGCCGGCGATGCTGATCGGCGGCAACAAATCGATCGCCGGGCACGCCTCCGGCAGCTCCGGGGACTCCGAGGACACGCTCGCCTTCAGCGTGCTCGCAGACGTGCGACCGATGATCGAGACGCTCCCGCTCGAGCGTGCCGCCGAGGCCTACGAGCGGATGATGAGCGGCGAGGCGCGCTTCCGGATGGTGCTGAGCACCGGCGCCTGAAGGGCGTGTGCGGCGGGCGGTCGGGGCCGAGGGACGGCGCGGCGACGCTCAGGCGTCGTGGTCCACCTTCGCGAGCGCAGCGGTGATCGAGCGCGTCAGCGTCGCGCGCACGATCGCGGCGACCCCCGGGATCGGCGAGGCCAGCCGGATGTCGTAGACGAAGTCGGTTCCGCCTGCGGCGGCGGCGAAGGTCATCACGCCGACGTGCCCGCGCAGCGGGCTGCCCTTGGTGATGCGGTAGACGATCCGCTCGGGAGCCACGAGCTCGGTGACCGTCTCCTCGAACGCGGGGAGCGGGCCGATCTTCAGCTGCCGCACGGAGCCGACACCGTTGCGCTGGCCATCCTCGCCGTCGCGCAGACGGGTGATCTTCGCGCCGAAGACCTCGGCGAGGTTCTCGTGCTCGGCCAGGTAGGCGAAGATCGCATCCGGCGGCTTGGCGAAGCGGTGCTCTACATGGACGTGGTGCGCGCGCACGCGGACCATCCTATTGCCCGGGGCGCGGCCGCCGCCGCGCGAGGTCGCGGCGGCCGCTCAGCGCCCGCCCGAGCGCGCGTCGGAGACATCCTCGAGGCGCTCCAGCGCGGTCGGCGTGCCCATCGCCATGATCACGTCGCCGGAGAGCAGCTGCGTCTCGGCCGGCGGCTGGGGCTGGAAGTCCACGCCGCGGCGCAGGCCCACGATCATGGAGCCGCCGCGGATGTCGCCGACCGTCTGGCCCACCGCCGCGCAACCCTCCTGCACCTGGATCTCCTCCATGCGGTATTCCGCGTCGACGTCCACCACGCCGCTCAGCTGGGGGTGCAGAGCCAGGCGGGCCATCTCGGTGCCGCTGGCCTTGTAGGGGGAGATCACGCGGTCGGCGCCCGCCCGCTTGAGCTTCTTCTCGGTGTCCTCGATAGCGGCGCGGGCCACGATCGGGATGTCCGCTCGCAACTCGCGCGCGGTGAGCGTGATGAACACGTTGTCCGCGTCGGAGTCCGCGCAGGCGATGATCGAGCGGGCTCGCGCGATCCCGGCCTGGACCAGCACCTCGTCATCGGCGGCGTCGCCCTCGATGAAGCTGATGCCCAGCCCCTCGGCGCGGTGGCGGTTGCGGTCGTCCGCATCGACCACCACGTAGTCGGCACGCGCGCCATGCAGGTCGCTGGCCACCTGGCGGCCCACGCGGCCGAAGCCGCAGATGATGTGGTGGTCGGTGAGCGAGTCGATCATCTTCTGCATGCGCCGGGCTGCAAGCAGGTCGCCGAGGTGCCCGGCGACGAAGAACTCGGTGACGGTGGCCAGCGCGTAGAAGAGCGTACCTACGCCCAGCACGGTCAGCGCGACCTGCACGATCTGCCCGGCGGTGGAGTGCGGCTGCGGAAAGCCGCCTACGGTGGCGGCCGTGTCCAGCGCCCAGCGGAAGCCGTACCAGAGCCCCACGCCCTCGCTGAGCGCCAGCCCGATCGCGCCCATCAGCAGCAGCCCGGCGGCGATCGCGCCGAGCGTGGCGACGCGCCGAGCGAAGATCGTCAGCTGCCGATGTGTGGCCGGACCGGAGCGGTCGGGGACACGGTGCAGGATCCGGTCGAGGTCGGCCACGAGGAGCCACGATAATGGCGGCGCGCGACGCGAAGCTGGAGCGCAGGCGCCGGCGCGAGCGGCAGTAGGCGCCGCTCCCGGCCTTGCGCTCCACCGGCGTGGGCTGCCGAGCGGCTCCACCGGCCCGGCTTCGGCTATAAGCAACGGTGATCGTGCGTATGTGCACGACTGGGTCATCGTGTGCGCAGCGGCGCGGCGGCGGCCGGCCAACAAGAACACGGGAGGAACACCTCAATGCGTCATCGCATTCTTGGACTCACGATCGCGGCACTGGCTGGGGCGGCCATGCTCGCGAGCACATCGCAGGCCTCGGAGCTGCCGGTCATCTACAACGGGGCACTCGGCTACGCGCACATCAGCTCCACCGCCAGCCCCCCCGGCGCCAACGACTTCGCGTGCAAGCCCTCCGCTGCGCATCCGCGGCCGGTGATCCTCGTGCACGGCACCTTCGCCGACATGTCTGACAGCTGGCAGGCGCTCTCGCCGCTGCTCTACAACCACGGCTACTGCGTGTTCGCGCTCAACTACGGATCCTACGCCGGCGCGGGGTCGCTCAGCATATACGCCACGGGGAACATCGTCCAGTCCGCCGAACAGCTCTCCAGCTTCGTCAACCGGGTGCTCGCGGCCACGGGCGCGAGCCAGGTGGACCTCGTCGGGCACTCCCAGGGCGGAATGATGCCGCGCTACTACCTCAAGAGCCTCGGCGGCGCCTCCAAGGTGCACACGCTGGTGGGCCTGGCCCCGTCCAATCACGGCACCACCCTGCTTGGGCTGGCCACGCTGGCGGGCTACTTCCCCGGCGCGATCGCCTTCCTGGGCATCCTCTGCCCGGCATGTGAACAGCAGACCGCCGGATCGTCGTTCATCACCAGCCTCAACTCCGGCGGCGACACCGTCGCGGGGGTCAGCTACACGGTGATCGAGTCGATCTACGACGAGGTCGTCACCCCGTACACCTCGGCGTTCCTGTCCGGGTCGAACGTGAAGAACGTCAACCTCCAGAAGCAGTGCTTCCTGGACGGAGGCGAGCACCTCTCGATGCCCTACGACCACATCGCCGACGCGGACGTGCTGAGCGCCCTCGACCCGGCGCACCCGCAGAATCCTGCCTGCTATCCGGTGCTGCCGGTCATCGGCGGCTGAGACGGCACGGGCTTCCTCGGCGAGCATCTGTGGCGGGTTGGATCACCGCCACAGGTGCTCGCCGGGGCCCAGCTCCGAGCCCAGCGCCAGGCCGGGCTGCTAGCCCGCTGGAACGTCGAGCACGCGGGTGCCCCAGTTGCGCTTGCCATCGGCGGTCTGGCTGGCCTTCGGCGGAACGTACTCGGTCGCCAGCCACACCGAGCTGCCCCCCGGATCCATGACCGCCCAGGAGTAGTCGCCCCAGCGTTCGGCTTCGGGGTCGTAGCTGGTGTTGCCGGCCGCGGCCACGCTGATCGGCCCAAACGACGTGGCCGCGGGCGCGAGCACCGTGTAGGCGGCGCTGGGGAAGCGCTTGGCGCCCGTGAGCGTGAGCACCATCGCCGCGTTGCCCGAGGGCGTGAGCGCCAGCGCGGGATAGAGCACGTAGTTGCCCGCCGATGCGACGTAGCCCTGACGATGCATCACCGCGCCTGTGAGCGCGCCTTTGCGCAGGGCCGGTTTGACCTGGAACCACGCCGCCCCGGCACGCTGGCTCGGATCGCCCACCACGTTGACGGCCGTGCCCAGCTCTCCCCAGACGCTGCCGTTGATGAACTGCGCCTGCTGCATGCGATCGTCGCCCGGGTCGATGACGCTTGAGGTCCCCCTCTGTTCGCCGGGCGGCGCCAGAGCGTAGGCCTCCGAGGGCGCCACGACGCTCGACAACGTGGGCACGCCGCCTTTGCCGACGAGCTGGCGTTCGCCGATGGCCCATACGCCGACCCGCTGGTCACCGGTCCCCGTGGGGTCCAGCGCGCTCAGGAAGAGCTCCGCGTTGGACGTCCCCGTCGTGAGCGCCGGCTGCACCGAGGCCGCGACGCCGCCGCCGATGGTGAGCTTGTCGAAGTGCACGAAGTGCAGCGCGGGCTTCAGGGCGACGAGGTCGCGCTTGGCGAACGCGTAGATCTGCGCGCCGTTGAACTGTTCGCCCTGCAGTGAGAACTCGTTGGTGGTCACGTAGAGGTTCTCCGAGTCGATCCCGAGCGTGGGCTGGTCGCCCAGACACGGGCAGCCCCTGTGACGCGGCCCGGTCTTGCCGCCGAGGTCGGTGGTGTTGACCTTGTAGTTGGTCCACGGGGTCCTCGGGTCGCCCGAGGTGTTGACCGCCACGTCAACGAACGATTCGGTTTCTTCTTTGTTGATGGCCAGGATCGTGGCAAACCAGGTGTTGGTGGCAGCGTCGTAATGGCAGCGCGGATCGCTGGTGAATTCGGTCAGGCCTTCCTCGAACGGCCCGTTGACGTTGAACGGCCCAGCCATTGCCTTGCCGTTGGTGTCGTACACGGTGTAGGCGGAGTTGACCATCTCCACGACGAAGCCATTGCCGACGCACAGGCCCTGATCGGGCGGCTCGAACTCCAACCCGAAGTTGGTCAGCGCGCTGTCGCGGCTGCTCACGCCGTTGAAGTTGGCCAGCAGCGAGCTCGACGCGTTGGCGAGCGC
>DAINPC010000003.1:0-16021 GCA_036743695.1 Solirubrobacteraceae bacterium
GTGGAAGCGCGCGAACTGCGCCACGCCAAAGCGCTCGGGATCGTCCCCGGCCATGTAGTGGGGAAACTCGTCCACGCGCACGAGAAAGCGCGGCGGCGCACCGCTCCGGGCTCCAAGAGCTGCGCGACGGGCCGCCAGCAGCGGCTTCGCCACGGCGGACTCGAAGCGAAGGCCCCCAAGCCTGTAGCGAACCTGCTGCATCAGGCGGACCGCGCGGGGGGGCACGCGGCGCACGACGGTTGCTCTCCGCACCGCGCCCGCCGCGAGCGCACCGACCTCGAGGGAGCCGGACTGGAGCTCGGCGTCGAACAGCAGACGAGCCGTTCGCGTCTGCTCCTGCAGGCGCGCGGCGGTCCGGCCCTCGGGATTCGAGACATCGCCGTCCACGGCCGCGAGACTACCCAGTTCTGGGTCCCGCGACGCATGCCGTGCCCGCGTGTGCCGCCTTGGGCGGCGGACGCGCGCTCCACGCCACGAGCCTGGGATCATGCCCGCGATGACCGACCGTCCACGCATCGAGGGCCGCGACATCGTCTGCGTCGGATTCGCCGACTGGGACACGGACCTCCAGACCAACCAGCACCACCTCATGAAGCGGCTCGCGCACCAGAACCGGGTGCTGTTCGTCGAGTCGCTCGGCTTGCGCCGCCCGCAGCTGGCGGGGCGGGACCTCAAGCGAATCGCAGGGCGCCTGCGCAACGGACTGCGCGGACCGCGGCAGACCGACCGGCTGCACATCCTCTCCCCGCTCGTGCTGCCGCTGCACTCGAGCACCGCAGCGCGCGCCCTGAACCGGCGCCTGCTGCCTCTGCTCGTGCGGCGTGCGACCCGGAAGCTCGGCATGCGCCGGCCGATCCTGTGGGCGTATGTGCCGCAGGCGGAGGCACTGCTCGATGCGCTCGACCCGGAGCTCGTGATCTACCATTGCGTCGATGACATCGCCGCCCAGCCGGGGATCGACGCGGCCAGCTTCAGGGCAGCGGAGGCGCGCTTTGCCAGGCGCGCCGACCTAGTGCTGGCAAGCGCTCCCGGCCTCGCCGAGCGACTTCGCGCGGTCTCAGACAACGTGTTGTACGCGCCCAACGTCGCCGACACGGATATGTTCGCCGGCGCGTTGCGCGACGGCCCGGTCGATCCCGCGCTGGCCGACCTGCCGCGGCCGCGGATCGTGTTCATCGGCGCGGTGGTCTCAACCAAGCTCGACATGGGCCTGCTGGTGGCGCTTGCCAGAGCCAGGCGCGACTGGTCATTCGCGCTCGTCGGCCCGGTCGGGCCCGGGGACCCGAGCACCGACGTGTCGATGCTCGCGGCGGAGCCGAACGTGCACCTGCTCGGGCGCCGTGCCTACGAGCAGCTTCCGAGCGTGCTGCGGGGGGCCGACGCCGGGCTGATCCCGTATGCGCGCAACGAGCTCACGGACAGCATCTTCCCGATGAAGGTGTACGAGTACATGGCGGCCGGGCTGCCCGTGGTCGCGACGCCCCTGCCCTCGCTCTCGGAGATCGGGGGGATCGCCACTGCCTCAGACCCGGAGGGCATCGCGAAGCTGCTCGAGGAGTCGCTCGCCAGCGACACCCCGCAGCGCAGGGCCGAGCGCTCGCGTGCCGCCTCGGCGCACTCGTGGGACCGGCGCCTGGAGGAGATCGCCGCCGCGATCGACGTCCTGTGAAGGATCTGCTCGTCACAGTTCACACCCCCGTGCTGCGCTCCGGCCACGTCATGCGGACATATGGCATCGCCCGGGCGCTCGCCGCACACGGCGGACTGACGCTGCTGTATGTCAACTTCGACGCACCCGAACCCGACAGCGCCTTCCAGGAGATCCCCGGAATCGAGCTGCACGGGGTCACCCCCTCGCGCGGAGTCAGGCGGCTGCTCGCCTACGCGGGCGCACGACTCGCCGGCGTCCCGGACGCACTCGCGCGTGGAGTGTCGAGCGAGCTGGGCAGCGCCGCCCTGCGGTTGGCCGAAAGGCCGGGGTGTGGACGTGTGATCGCCGACGGGCCGGTCGCGGCGGCCACGCTCGCGCGCCTCGCACGCCGTCGCCCGATCATCTACAACGCCCACAACCTCGAGTCCGGCTTCCGCCATCAGATCGACAAACGGCGGTTCGGCGGCGCGCAGACGCTGCGCAGGTTCGAGCGCAGGCTCCTCGCCAGCGCAACCGAGTCCTGGATGGTCAGCGAGGCCGACATCGCCGGGGCGCGCGAGCTGTGCCCCACCGCGCGCCTGCGCTACGTCCCCAATGTGATCGACCTGGCGCGGATCACGCCCGTGTCCCTGCCCCAGCCCGAGCGGCGCGTGATCTTCGTCGCGAGCTTCTTCTACACGCCCAACCGCAATGGCCTGAGCTTCCTGCTCGACGAGGTCTTTCCCAGGGTTTGGGCCGAGCTTCCCGACACCCGGCTGACGCTGGTCGGAGCGGGCCTGCAGGAGCTGCCGGGCGCCGACCCGCGCGTGGAGCCGCTCGGCTTCGTCGAGGATCTCGGCGCGGCCTACGCAAGCGCCTCCTGCGCCGTAGTGCCCCTGCTTCAGGGGGGAGGCACGCCGCTGAAGTTCATCGAGGCGCTCGCCTACGGCCTGCCCGTCGTGGCCACTCCGCGCGCGGCCGCCGGCCTCGCGGTCAGCGATGGACGCGACTGCCTGATCGCCGAGGGCGCCGAGCAGTTCGCGCAGGCGCTCATCCGCATCCTGCGCGACGGTGGCGTGGAGCTCGGACAACGCGGCCGCGAGCTGGTCGGCGGGCGCTACTCGATCGAGGCGCTCAGCGAGCTGCTCGCGGTGGGGACGCCGTCAGCTGGCAGCTGACCCGCGCTGGGCACCGAGATGTGAGGGGGTGATCCACTTCAGCGAGAAGCCCCTTTCTCTCAGGTAGTTGCGGATCTCCCCCGGCGCGTGCTTCTGGCCGCGCGACTCCAGCAGAGCAAAGTGGACCTCGCAGAGCACCGTGCGGCACGCGGGGTCGCGCAAGGTGGCATCGAGTCCACGCAGCACCTCGGGCTCGAACCCCTCGACATCGATCTTCAGGACGCTTGGCACCGGGAGATCCCTTGCTTGACGGAGCGCGTCGCCCGGGTAGACGGTGAGCTCAACCGTCCGCGGCGTGTCGTCCCGCGTCGGGAGGAACGTATGGATCGTTCCCTCCGGGTCATCGCCGAGATGCATCGGCAGTCGAGCCTCGACCTCACCCAGACCGACGTTCAGGATCTTGACGTTGTCGCACGCATCCGTCCTCGCGCGGAGAGCCTCGAAGCACGAGGGAACCGGCTCAAACGCGACCACGTGACCTTGCGGACCGACCAGGTCGCTGAACAGGCGAGCGAACTGGCCGACGTTGGCCCCCACGTCCCAGACGGTGTCGCCCTCGTGAACGGCCGCCTGGAGGAACGCCATGACCTTGGGCTCGTAGCCGGCCTCCCCCTGGCGTTTGACCTGAAGCTGATGGAGCAGTCGCGTGAGCCCGACTCGGCGCGCCATCGATCGCGCCTCGGTCTTTGCCGTCATCCACGCTTGCACTGACGCAATCCTACACGCGCCCGGCGCCCATCCATGTGTCCATGACTCTGCCATCTGCTCACCCACCTCGACGCTCGACCCGAAAGATCAGATGCAGGCATCAAGGTGACACGACCCCACCCCCGATAAAGGCACACCCGTCGCGAGGCGGGCTCGCAAAGCCAGGGATCTCACGCAGACAGCCCGGCCACCGAAGGAGCTTGAAGCATGTCGACCCACCTCTCACCCCGCCGTCAGACGCTGCGCTGGATCGTCCTCGCGTGCCTGACTCTGCTGGCCGGCGCCGTCGCACTGGCCCAGCCTCTGGCAGCCGACGCGCACGCCGCTCGCACTGCCAAAGCGGCTCGGGCCATCCCGCGCTCGCTGAGCCTCGCCGCCACGCGCAGCACCCGGGCAGACCGGGCGCTCGTCGCCGACGCCAAGGCCCTGCGGCGGTGCCTGAGCTGGCATCCGAAGCGATGCGGCGCCGAGCGGCGCACCGTTCAGCAGGCAGGCAGCAGATTGGCATGGGCCAGGCGCCGGCTGGCAACGGCCGCTCGCTCGACCGGCAGATCAGCGAGCGCGAGTCGCACATCGACGCTGCGGGCGCCCAAGCTCAGCGTCTCCCGGCAGACACTGACTTGGACGCGAATCGCCCGTGTCGGCAGCTACGTCATCGAAGGCAGAGTGCCCGGGCAGGCCGCTCAGTTTGCGGTGATCAACGGCACCTCGGTGACGCCGCCGCCCGCCCCGGGCGCAACCGCCGCCTACAGGGCTCGCACAGCCGTCAGGGGGTCGAGCTGGTCCGCGCAGGCGTCGATCGCATTCCCGGCCCCGACCGGGACGGTCGGCAACCCGCCGGCCGAATCGACGCCGCCGAGCGAAACGGCCGGCAACCCGCCGCGCCAAACGGTCAACACGCAGGCCGCGCCGGCGCTCTCGGCCTCCGGACAGAGCCTGACCTGGAACCAGGTGGGCGGCGTGAGCACCTATGTGCTCATGCAGCGGGTGGCGGGCCAAGGCGAACAGTACTCAGCCGTCAGCGGGACCTCCTTCACGCCCACGCCGGTGCCCGGCGCAACCGTCTATTACAGCGTCCGGACCGCCGTCAACGGCAGCGCCTGGGCGTCTGAAGTGGCGATCGCCTTCCCGCAGGCCAAATCGACGCCGCCGAGCACCCCGCCCGTGACCGAAGGCAGCGCAAGCGGCTCGACCTTCACGGAACCGTTCGTGAAGGGCTTCAGCGGCGTCGACATCAACGGCTGGGGCGAACCCGCAGTCGCCCAGATCGGCGAAGAGGTCCACAACGCGGGAGCCGGATGGCTGCGCGCAGAAGTGAACTGGGCGGAAATCATGCCCTCCCCGGGCGTCTACCGCTGGGCGAGGTTCGACAAGTACGTGCACGACGCGCTGGCCCAGCACCTGCAGGTCCTGCCGATCCTCACCGAAGCCCCATCGTGGACCTCGCCGAGCGACGCCACAGCCTATGCATCGTTCGTGGCGGCCGCCGTGGCTCGCTACGGCCCCGGCACCGAAGCGAACATGCAGTGGTTCGAGCTCTGGAACGAGCCCTACTTCCCCCAGTCGTGGTCCGGCCATACGCCTGAACCGAAGGCCTATGCCCGCGACGTGCAAGCCGCCGCTCTGGCTGCCAGAGAAGTCGCGCCCTCGGTCAAGCTGCTGCTGGCAGCTGACTATCAGGACTCCGAACAGGCCGGCGGGACAGCCCCGTGGCAGACACACTGGATCGACGACATGTTTGCCGCCGTCCCCGCCCTGGGCAGCTTGATCAACGGCGTGGCTGTCCACCCCTATGGCGATGACCCGGCCCTGCCCCTGGCGCAAGCCGGAGGATGGAAGGACGCCAGCGGCGAATGGGCCTTCCAGCGGATCGACACGATCCGCGCGAAGTTCCAGGCTCACGGCGTCAACGTCCCCTTCTGGATCACCGAGGAGGGTTGGTCGACGTGGCAGATGAGCGAAGCGGCCCAGGCCAAGAGCTACTCCGACCTGATCGCCCAGGTCGCGGCGCGTCCGTGGATCAGGGCGCTGTTCTCCTTCTGCCTGCGTGAGCTGGAAGAACACCCGACCAACAACCAGGCTGGGTTCGGTCTGCTGAAGTTCGGCACCTGGCAGCCGAAGCCCGCCTATTACGCCCTCAAGAGCGGGTTCGCGGCCCTCAGCTGACAGGTCCCCCAGGCGCAGGAGGCCCCCTCGGGCACCGGCGGGGGCCTCTTCTGTGCCCGCCTGTGCAGGCGCTAGGATCTCTCCAGCGATGATCGCCCTCAACCGTCGGTACGTCTTTGTTGGGGGGGCGGCCCTGCTGGGTCTGGCAGGCGGCGTGATCGTGGCCCGCAAGCCCAGCGATGCGGTGCTGCTGTGCGTCTGTCTCGTGGCGATCCTCGGGCTGGCCATGCTTGGGGAGCGAGCCTTCCCGTGGGCGATCGTGATCGTCTCAGTCGCGCCGTGGTACCCGTTCATAGCGGAGAAAGCCGAACCGCCGATCGTGCGCCAGAAGGTTCTGTGCGCGGCCGTGGCGGCCGCGCCCCTGGTGCCCTGGCTGTGGTCGCTGGCCGTCCGTGGGCGCAGGACGCGTCCCAGTCGCGCCACGCTGCTGATGGGATTGCTGTTCGCGGGCTTTGCGATCCTCATCTACTCGAGCCTCGGCAGCATCTCCGATCTGATCGAAGCCGAGATCGTCGGCTTCCTCTTCCTCGGCGTCACGTTCCTGTGTGCCAGGCGCTTTGGCGGTGACAACCGCTGGCTCGCCGCCGCGTTCGGTGGACTGCTCGTACTGGCGCTGCTGGGCCTCTACGCCTACCTCAAAGCACCCTCCAACAGGGTCGGGTACTTCGTCGGCTACCCGATCACCTATGGCGCACTCGTCGTCGGGCTGCTTCCCGCCGGCCTGCTGTTCGCCTACCACCGCTCGCGGCTGCTCGCCGCCGCGGTGGCCGGTGCCGGCGCGGCGCTGCTGATCCTCAGCGAATCGCGGAGCTCGTGGATCGCGGTGGTGGTGCTCATCATGGTCGCCGCGCTGCTGCAGGCCAGAGCCGGCAACATGCGGGGACTCGGAGCGATCGTTGCGGTACTCGTCCTGCTGGTAGCCCTCATTCTGGGCACGGGCTCCCTGCACCACATCGTCGAACAGAGGCTCAACCCCAACGTCGCGACCAGCGAGTCGGTGACCCATCGCGAGTGGAGCTATGGCTTTGCGCTCAAAGCGATCGGCGAAAAGCCCTTCTTCGGCGCGGGAGCCCCGGGCTACTCGGGGCGCGAAGCCGCCAACAAGACGAGCATCGGAGCGATCGACAACGGCTACTTGTCGATCTCCGTGGACATGGGTCTGATCGGGCTCCTCGCGGCGCTGATCCCGATCGCCGTCGGGCTCTGGGTGCTGGGGCGATGTCTGCGCCTTGGGGTCACGCCGCGGTATGAGCTGGCGCTGGCGCTGGGCATCCTCGGCATGGCCGTCGTGACCATCTTCTACGACAGCTTCTACTGGCCCCAGATCGACCTGGTGCTGGCTGCCATGGGAGGCGTGCTCTCGACCCGGGTCGCGGGCATCACCAAGCCGGCGGCCGAGCCGGATGTGGTGCGGCAGGGCGCGATCAAGCAGCGGGGGATGCCGGCCGTGAGGCTGGCGCCCTGACTTCTACCTACGGGCGCCCCGACCCGAAGACCCCGGTCAGGGGGCGATCGCCGGTGGAGCTTCGGCGGCGCGGCTGCCGATCGGGCTCGTCGTAGTAGTAGCTGCTCGAGATCGTGAGTTTCACGTCGGTCACCACGAGCCCGAAGACGCGCCGGCCGCTCTGTGCCAGCAAGTGGTTTGCCGCCCGGACGCGGTCGCGCCGGCTGAATCCGGCTCGTCCGACCATGATCGCCCCGTCGACCTCGGGGAGCCTGAGCAACACGCGCGTGTCGGCTACCGGCAGCAGCGGGGACGAGTCCACGATCACGATGTCCGCAAGCTCCCCGGCGGCCGCTAGGACCTCTCCCATGCGCCCCATGCTGAGCAGATCCGCGGAGTTGGGCGGGATCGTTCCGCTGGGAAGGACCGCGAGACCCGGCTCGTCGTCGATCGGGATCAAGAGATCGGGAAGCTCGGCATCGGAGATCAGCAGATCCGACAGGCCCTTCGCGCCCCTGCGAATCCCAAGCTGAGCGGCGGCCGTCGGGCGGCGCATGTCCGCCTCCAGCAGTATCACCCGGTGATCGACGGCTGCGAGCGCCCTGGCGAGGTTGACCGCGACGGTGCTCTTGCCCTCGCTTTCATCCGCGCTCGTGATCAGGAAGCAGCGGGCGAGCCCACTGGCGTCGACGAAGCGCAGGCCCTCCCGCAGCATGCGGAACGACTCGCCTACCGGACCCGCGAGCTGCTGCTCGCTCGTCAGGTTGGGCTGCATGTGAGGAATGGCGGCCAGCACGGGATAGTCGGGACACACGCGCGCGAAATCGTCGAGCGTCTTCAGTCGGCGGTCGAGGAAATCGACCAGCAGCGCCAATCCACTGCCGAGGAGCAGTCCGACGACCAGCCCCAGGAGCGCGTCGCGCTTCGGCTTGGGAGACACGGGAGTGGAGTCTGGCTGGGCGCGCGCTATCACCTCGGCGTCGCCGGTCTGCAGCGATCGCAGCACGCCGAGCTGGCGCTGGCTTTCGGCAAGCTTGGCCGCCTCCGCCGGAGGGGCTGTCGAGAGCGATTGATTCACTAGCGCTTCGGCCTGTGCGACCGTGGCGCGGTCGGTTTGGCGGCGGTAGATTGTGTAGCCTTCGGCGAACGCGTTGGCGACCGCCGCGGCTTCGCGGGGGCTCGCGCGAGTGGCCTTGACGGTGGCGATGTCAGCGTCCGCGCTCGGCGTGACCGAGACCGATCCCACCAGCGAGCTGACCGGTTCCTTGGTCTTCAGCAGGCTAGCGGCCTCCGCCGCCACGTTGAGCGAGGTCACCACGTCGACACTCGTCTGGGTCGTGCGCTGCGGTTCCTGCTGGCCGGTCGAGAACAGGTTGTTCCCAAACAGGGCCTGCGCGAAGCCGGGGTCGCGGAACAGAAGCTCGGCCGAGGCTGAGTACTGCTTGGCGGACCGCAGCGACATGGCCGTGGCGACCACAACGCTGAGCACGACCACGACCACGACCAGCAGCTTTCGCCGCCAGAGGACCGACAGCAACTCGAACGGCGAAACGGTCGGAGCCGAGGCGGTGTCGGATGCGGGCTCGAGATCGGGCAGGGCTATGTCACCTCGTTCGATGATATCCACCTATCGACAGGACGAGTGGCAGACCTTAGGGTCAGAGCGGCTCCAAAGTGAGTCATGGACGACTCCCCTGCGGGCGCGCCCGCAGGGCCGCGCGGGCGTCCAAGACGAAGCTCTCCTGTGCATCCAGGTAGGGGCCTATCCTGAACTGCTGCGCGCGCTCGTAGGCGCGTCCCACGCGCGCGGCTGTCTGCTCGGCTTCCTTCAGTGTCCGGGCAAGCGCCGCCGCCGCCGCACCTGCGTTCCCGGGCTCGAACAGCAGCGCGTGCTCCTCGCCGTGCATGCCCTCGCCGATCCCGCCGATGTCGGAGGCGACGAGCGGCACGCGGGCCAGGGCGCCCTCGATCGTGACAAGCGGAAACGGCTCGCGCCATATCGACGGCACGATCATCGCGCTCGCCGCGGCGAGCAGAGCAGCGGCCTGCTCGGGCGCGGTCGGGCCGTGCCAGCTGATCGCGCCGGCTACGCCGAGACGCTCCGCCAAGCCCCGCATCTGGGCGCCGTAGTCCTCGTCCTCCGGGCCGACCACGCGCAGGGTGGCGTGGAGGCCGTGCTCGGCGCGCAACAGCGCCAGGGCCTCGATCGCCACCGCCACTCCCTTGTAGGGCGTGACCCGGCCGAGGAATACGATCTCCGGCTCCTCCGCCGGCCGGCGGAGGAGCTCCGCATAGAGGTCGCCGTAGCGCGGAACCGAGTGGCCGACCCGCTCGAGCACCGGCTCGACGAAAGGGGGCACCTCCACCATGCGCCTTATTGCCTCCGAGTTCCACGAGATCGCGGTGCGCAGCGACGCCTGCGGATCCAGGCGCAGCGACGGCAGCCGGTTGAGCGCGCGGCAGCCCGCGGCCCATGCCGCACGCGCCGGGTCACGCGCTCCGGGCAGCAGCTCCCGCAGGAACTGGTCGCGCACGAAGATGCGTCCGAACCAGTGCTCGCAGACGCGGAATGCAAGCGGAACGCCACTGTCGGCCAGTACGCGCAGAGCCGACTGGGGGATCGAGGATCCGTTCCATCCATAGACGAGATCGGGACCCCAATCGAGCGCACGGCGCGCGCAGGACACGGCGCGAAGGGAGGCGAGCGGCGCGCGCAGCGCCCCTCGCGCGTCGGGCGTAAGACGTGCCAGCTCCCGCCTCACGTCGCCGCGGTCCCCGGCGCCCGGGCCCTCCTTGTCGCTGGTGAGCACCAGCACCTCGTGGCGCTCACGCAGGCGCTCGACGACAGCGGAGCACTCGACCTCATAGCCGCCATAGGCCACGGGGGGATAGAGCGTGGAGACGACGAGAATGCGCACGAGGTCCCACACCGTAGCTGTCATCCCGGGGGCTCATCCGCCCACGCGGATATGGTGAGGTGGGTCGAAGCGGTGCTCCACTCACGCTCGCGTGCCCTCGATTCACCGACGACAATGGTCTCAGAGACGACTCCCAATTTGAGCGACGCGCTGGCCGCGGCCAGACGCCCGCTCGAGCAACGGCGCACCTCACCGCCCGCAGGGTGGCGCATGCGGGGGCGGGCCGCGCTCCGGCTGCGCGGCCTGACGCCGTTGCGGATCGCCGCTCGACGAGCCGAGGCCCGCGGGCGCGCGACTTGGGAGCAGCGCCCCGAGAAGCGAGAGCGTGTGCTGGCAACGATGGACGCGATCGTCGGGGGGACCGCTCGGGCAGGTGATCTCGAGATGCTCGCGCGCCGCCATGTCATCGAAACCGAGACATACGAGACCGCGTTCTGGCGGCCGTGGAGAGATCCGGCGATCGACGCCATCTCCTCCGCGCGCCTGCGCGCGGCGCTGGCGCGCGACCGCGGCGTGCTTCTCAGCACTTGCCACCTGGGGCCATACTTTCTCACGATGGCACTGATCGCCTCGCTGGGACGGACGCCATATGCCGTTGTCGCACCCTGGTTCTTCGAACAACCCGGCGAGGACGAATGGGCCCGGCGCCTGGACCGCTGGTGGGAGGGCATCAGCCGAAGAGGCGAACGGGTCGTCTCCTCCGTGGGATCGTTTCCCGTGCTGCGAGCGCTGCTCGAGCAAGGCGAGATCGTCTACCTCTTCTTCGACATGCCCGGCAGCCGCGAGACGCGCTTCCTCGGCAAGCCCGTGATGCTCGCCACAGGCAGTGCGCGACTGGCAATCGAGGCCGACGCGCAGATACTGCCGATCCGAGCGCGGCGTGAGGGTCACCGAGTCTGGGCAGACGTGGCCGAGCCGCTCGACCCTCGCGACTTCGCCGACGCCGAGGAACTGCACGATGCTCTGGCCGCGGTGCACGAGCGCTGGATCCTGGAGACCCCCGAGTCCTTGGAGGATCCGCGCCGTCCGGGCTCCTGGGAAGAGGCAGCGACCGCCCGCGGCTGGGCCCGGCCGCAGCCCCCGCCCGCCGCATCCTGAGCCCATCCACCTCCGATCGGCCTCACGCCGGATGTCGAGGCGCGATCCCCGCGCGGCGACTACCGTGAGCGCTCATGCGCGTGCTGTTCTTCAACGAGGGGAATCTCGGCAAGCAGATCATGGGGCAGGGTCAGCTCGAAGCGGCCCTGCGAGTCGGATTGAGCGATGCCCCTGATGTGAGCGCCCGCTTTGCGGGGCTTGCCCCGATGGGGAGGCTGGCCCGCACGGCGACCAGCCCGCTGCCGCTGCTGACGGATGTGAGCCTCGACTTCGAGACGCTGCGATGGCATGTCGTGCAGTCGCTCCGTGCACGCGCCGCATTGCAGCGGGAGCTGCGGACCTGGCCCGCGGACGTCGTGCACGTGCACAGCCACTCCGTAGCCTTCGCGATGGGCAACGCGATGGCCGCCTTGCCGCTGGCGCTGTCGGTTGACACGACCGTGCACGACTGGTGGGCAATGCCCGCGTGGCGCCCGCCACAGCGTTACGCCCGCGCCGAGATCGCCGCGAGCAGCGCGCTGGAGCGACGCGCCCTGCGCAGAGCCGCGCTCGTGCTCGCGTGGACTGCGTGGGCGCGGGGCGCGGTGGAGCGTGCCGCACCGGGGGCACGGGTCCTGGAGCACCACCCGGGCATCGATCTCGACCGCTACCGCCCGGCCCCCCGCACCGAGCGCCCCCGGCCGCGGGTCCTGTTCGTGGGCGGGCGGTTCGCGCGCAAGGGCGGAGAGGATCTCCTGGCCGCCCTCGGCGAGGACCTTGGCGTCACGGTCGATCTCGACATCGTGACGCCGGCGGCGGTGCAGGAGCGCCCTGGAGTGAGGGTCCACCGGCTGGGCCCCTCCGATCCACGATTGCTGCGCCTGCAACAGGACGCCGACGTCTTCTGCCTCCCGACCCATGGAGATGCGGCGCCGTGGGCTGTGCTCGAGGCGATGGCGTGCGGCACACCGGTGCTGTCTTCGCGCATCGGAGGGATCCCGGACCTCCTGGACGAGGGCCGCGCCGGGCTGCTCGTGCCCCACGGCGATCGCCAGGCGCTGGCCGAGACGCTGCGGTCGCTGCTCGTGGACGCGCCGCGACGCGCCGAATTGGCCGCACACGCCCGGGCGCGCTGCGAGTCGCGCTACAACGCCCGCGTCCAGACCGCGCGGCTCGTCGAGCTGCTCCGAGAGGCATGCTCCACGGCCTCGTGAGCCCGCGCGCAGCTCCGCGATGCTCGCCCAATGCCTTGCGAAACTCGACGGATGCCTGCGCCTCTGGCGTCTTGTGAGTGTTGGTAGCGTGCCGCGGGATGGCCCAGCCCCCTCCCGTGACGCTGCAGATCAACGTAGCTCCCACCGATCTGCCACACGCGGTCAGCGTGCTGCCCCACCAGCTGCGGCAGTGGGGCGGGCAGGTGCGGGAGATCCTCTTCACGCTCGATCTGCATCGCACGACCCGCGGAGGGCGCTTCGGCGAAGCCTGGGAGGAGCGCAAGGGTCCGATGGAAGAGCTCCTGCACGGGCTCTGCAGGGAGCATCCCGATGCGCACGTGCGCCCGGTCGACTATGGAGCGCAGGCGGTGCGCGAGGTCGCCGAGAGCTTCCTCGACGCGCCGTCGATGCCCGCGAAGGATACGAAGGGAGCCCCGGTGTACCCCTACTTCTACGGACTGCACACCGCGCGCCACGACCTGGTGCTGCACCTCGACTCCGACCTGATGTTCGGCGGCGGCAGCCAGACGTGGACCGCGGAAGCCGGCCGATTGCTTGCGGAGCGCACGGACGTGCTGGCCTGCAGCCCGCTCCCCGGCCCGCCGATGGCAAAGCCGCAGCTGCGCACGCAGTCCGGCGCTCGCTTCGAGCACGACTCGCTCGCGTTTCGCTTCCCATCGCTCAGCACGCGCCTGTTCCTGATCGATCGCCAGCGTCTTCGCGAGCGGCTGCTGCCACTCGAGCTGCAGGGACCGGTTCGCCTCGTCAGCCGCGTGAAGGCGAGGGTGCACGGCAACCCCCCCTACCGCGCCGCGGAGCTGGTGATCAGCGACGCCATGGCTAACGCCGGGCTCTCGCGCGTGGACTTCCTCGGCGCCGACCCGGGCATGTGGTCGCTGCACCCGCCGTTTCGCTCGCCGGCCCTCTATCGGGAGCTGCCACGGCTGATCGAGCGCATCGAGGCGGGCGACGTTCCAGATGCCCAGCGCGGGGACTACGACCTCAACGACAGCATGATCGACATGTCCGCGGCTCGCCGCCGAGCGCGATTGCGGCGGCTGTGGGCATGAGCCGGCTCTGAGCGACGAGCAGGATGGGTCCGCTCACGCGAGCTTGGTGCGCTTGAGCACGATCTCGATGTCCTCGCGCGCCAGCGCCCCGAGCCCCAGCAGCAGCGCGGGGTACAGCGCACACGCGACCAGCACGAGCACGGCGAGCGACGCGCCGAGCAGGCTCAGCGCGCTCAGGGCGCCGAACAGCAGCGCCGCCGCCAGGACGGTGCGGGTGATGCGTCCTGGTTTCGGCCAGGGCCGCTCGAGCTTGCGCAGGACCGCCGAGAGGCACATGCCACACACGAGCATCTCGGTTGCCAACGTCATCCACGCCGCGCCGATGAAGCCGGTCAGCGGAACGAGCACGAGATTGCCCGCGACGTTGAATACGAGCGCCACGAGGCTGATCCTCAAGAAGCTTCGCTGCAGCCCGAGCACCACCAGCAGGTTGCCGTTCAGATAGCCGAAGCAGATGAACACGAACGCGCCGCCGAGCACCGGCAGCGCGGGCGCTGCCGCGGTGTATTCAGACCCGAAGAAGAGACGCACCAGTGGCGTCGCGGCGACAGAGGCAAACGCGAGCGCGCCGAGCGAGGTGATCGCCATCAGCTCGGCGGTGAGCCGCGCCGCACGCAACATGCGCGCAGGATCTGCCGGCCACGCCGCAGCCATGATCGGCGCCAGCGTGACGAGCACGGATATGGGCACGAAGTGCGAGCGATCCAGCACGCCGTAGACGGCGCCATAGAGACCCGCGTCCCTGCTGCCGGCCACCTTCAGCACGATCACCTGATCGATACGCCCGTATCCGATCACCAGCATGCCGGTGATGCCGAGCGGCAAGCTCTGCCGCACGAGCTCCTTCAGCCGTGCGAGCGAAGGACGCGGCCACCGCTTGAGCACCCGCAGCGCGGCCACCGTCTGCACGATCGAGCCGGCCAGGCTCGTGAGGACGAGCGCGATCGCCAGCGCCACCATGCCGCCCCCCCGCTGGTAGATGACGAACACCGCGACCCCCCACAGCACGCTCCTCAGCGTGAGCACCACCATCGGGATGCGGTTGTTGACACGCAGCTGAAAGACGAGCTGCAACACGCCGACTCCGTCGAACGGCATGAAGACGACGAGAATCAGCCCCACGATCAGCATCGTGTGGCTCTGCTGGATCAGGGCGATCGCGCCCAGCGAGATCAGCATCACCGGACCGAGCGCGATCAGCCTCATGGCCATCATCGCCCCGAGCCATTCGCGTTCACGCTCGGGGTCGCGCGCGGCCTCGCGCACCACGATGCTTTCCGCGCCGAAGCTCATGAAGAAGCCCGTCAAGCTCAAGACCGCGAAGATCGTCGACCATTCGCCGTAGCCAGAGCTGTGCAGCGTCCGCGCGATCAGCGCGGTGACGACCACGCCGAGCGCCAGGTTGAGGACGCGCACGACGACCTGCATCAGGACATCGTGGACGGCGCGTTGCCGGGTGGCAGTGCGAGCGGAAGTCGACATTGTGCGGCGCCCGCCTCTGGGCGAGCCACAGTATCCCTGGATCGCCCCCTGCATCGCCGCGGCGCGGCGGCGGCGGCGCACTAGACTCCTCGCGTGCGTGGCCTGCTGATCATCAATGCCGACGACTTCGGCGGCAATCGCCTCGCCACCGACAGGATCGCCGAGTGCTTCGCGGCGGGCAGCGTGACGAGCACGAGCGCAATGGTCTACATGAGCGACTCAGAGCGCGCGGCCGAGATCGGACGTTCTCGGGAGCTCCCCGTCGGCCTCCACCTGAACGTCACGCAGGAGTTCGAGGATCCAGCCACGCCTCTGCCGGTGCGCGAGCGCCAGGCGCGAATCGCGCGCTACTTCGCCGGCAGGCGCCTGAGGCGCGTCACTTTCAACCCGGTGATGAGCGCCCGCGCCCGGCGCTGCATCGAGGACCAGCTCGAGCGGTTTCAGCAGCTGTTCGGCTGTGAGCCGAGTCACATCGACGGGCACAACCACGCCCATCTGAGCCCCTCCGTGCTGCTGGCCCTGCCTAAGGGCATGCGCGTGCGCACGGGGCTGTCCGGAGGTCGCGATGACCGCGGTGCGCTGTTGCGCAGATCCCGTCATGCGCTCATCGCCCGCAGGCAGGCCACGACCGACTGCTTCTTCGCCATCGACCAACTGGGCAACTCGCCCACCGGCGAAGCCATCGAGGATCTGCTCGGGATCGCCGATCGCGCCAGTGTTGAGATCATGGTCCATCCCGACCGCGACGACGACTACGCGATACTCATGTCCGAGGCATGGAGACGTGCCTTGAAACGGCGGAGGCTGGGCTCCTTCAAGCAACTCTGAGTCTGCCTCGGACAGGCCGAGCAACTGGACGGCAGCCCCGGCGAGCTGTATAGTCGCTGCCGCTATGCATCCTCGTCGGTCACGGAGGCCCGACTGATGTTCGACAGAAAGCCTGGGCGCGATAGAAGGCTCACCGAGCCTTCTTTTCGAGGCTGCCCTAGGACCGCAACCCTGGCCGCAGCTCTGCTCGCGGCCCTCTTGACGGGCTTGAGCAGCGGGTCGCTGGCGCTTGCGTCGGGCGGCGCCGGAGCGCTTTCGGCGTTGTCGCCGGCGAGTGTGGGGGCGGGTAGTGGTGTGGCGCGTATC
>DAINPC010000003.1:16121-31321 GCA_036743695.1 Solirubrobacteraceae bacterium
GCAAGAACATCTACGCAACCAACAACGGATCCTCAACCATCTCGCAATACTCACGATCACACTAGAAGCGCGTCACGGAGCGCTCCCAGCGGCCGGCGGGCCGAGGGGGAAGGCTCTGCGCCGCGTCCAGCGACGCGCGACCCTGCTCATCAGCCACACTTCCTCGGCGCGCACGCGCACAGGAAGCCGCTCGGCCAGACCGCCCGGGATCGGCGCTCCATAGGCAACCGT
Organism: Solirubrobacteraceae bacterium; assembly: GCA_036743695.1. Classification (GTDB taxonomy): domain Bacteria; phylum Actinomycetota; class Thermoleophilia; order Solirubrobacterales; family Solirubrobacteraceae; genus Palsa-744. The sequence goes on from DAINPC010000003.1 coordinate 16,353, forward strand.
GAGATGCGGGACGATCTCCTCGAAGGTGCCTCCATACGGCTGGTGATCGGGCCAGCGCTCGGCGATCGCCTGCGTCAGCTCGACGAACGGCGCAGGGGTATCGGGAGACAGATAGACGACACCGGGAAAGCGCCCGATCTCGGATAGCTCGAAGTCGAAGGAGGGCATCCCCTGGATCAGAGAGGCGAGCGCGGACTCTGTCTCCCCGTCGATCGTGCGCACATTGAGGAAGGGGTAGAAGATGGTGATGTGCGACGGCATGCCAGCCTCGCGCGCCGACTTCTGGAGCAGCCCCTCAGCCGCGGGAACGGGCAAGATCAGCGTGGTGACAGAGCCCTCTCCGAGCTTGCGCAGCAGGGCAAGATCGGACCGATCGCGCCAGCGCTTCCTGTAGCTGGAGTGAGTCTTCAGTTGCAGCGACAGCGAGATGCAGGGCATCGGTCGGCCCTCGATCTCTCCCGAGGCGAACTCCACATGCGTGCCCGAGAGCTCGAGTGGATGCAGGTCCACCGCCCGGCCCGCGGTCTCGTGGTTGTGAAGGACGACGCGTGAGAACATCGGCACATCGGAGTCGGCGCGGTACCACTCCCAATAGCCGAGATCGGCCAGCACTTCGATGGCTCGCTGGATATCCCGGTCTTCGACCACCAGGTCGAGATCGCCATGGGAGCGGGTGCGCCGCCCGGCCAGCGCATCCACGCCCCAACCGCCGCTGATCCAGCAGCGCACGTCGGCAGCCTGCAGGGCCTCGACCATAGCCACCACCGCACCGCCCGGCATCGGGGGGCTGCGGTAGACCGTCGTGCTCAGCCGGGCGAGGACACGCCGGGGCAGCGGCAGCTTCCATATCAGGACGTTCAGCCGTCCGCTCACTCGGTAGAGGAGCGGCGGCTCATATCTTGCCGGCGGCGCCGATCGCTGTGTCGGAGGTGAGTCCATCGAGATCCAGAGTGCCCGTCAATCCTGGCGAACGGCAGCCATAGGGTACCGGCCGGGGCCGAAATGCCGATATGGAGACCTGTTCGCGCAGCTCAGCCGATGTGCACAGGGCTGGTGAACAGAGCTCCCAGCCGTCCGCTGCGTGGATCGGCGGCACCCGCGAGCGGCGGCAGCCCGAGCGCTTGCTCGATCGTGCCGAGCACCCCATAGTGGTCTACGAATCCACCGTAGCGCGCACCGCGGCGCACGTCCGGACCAGCTACGACCGTGGCTATGCGCCCGCCCTGCGCGACTCCGCAGCAGCCACTGTTCGAGCTGCCCTCGTCCCACGTGAGGACGAGGAAGCCGTGCGGTCCCAGCTCCCGCAGCAGCGGCGGAACCGCGTGGCTGAGGAACCGGTCGCCGCCGCTGACCCCGCAGTCGTGACCGTCGTCGCAGAGATTTGGCGAGATCCACGCGTAGGTCGGCAGCGAGCCGCTGCGCAGGTCGGCCGTGAGCGCTCCGAAGCCGACGATCTTGCGACAGCGACGCGCGGACTGGGCGATGTCGTCGTAGTAGATGAAGGGGTTGTGCTTCTTGGCGTAGCCGCCCGCCGTGGCGCCCTTGAAGCAGGGCGTGGGCTGGTCCTCCATATAGGCCTTCCAGGATATGTGCGCGCCTTCGAGCTGATCGACGATGTTGACGGCGTTGGTGTGACATTCGGTGCAGTCCGAGCTCATCCCTTGAGTTGATCCGCTCGTGAGGGCGAGATAGTTGGGAAGCGAGGGGTGACTGATGGCGAAGCTCTGCGTGGCCAGGCCGTAGCGGCGAGCCAGCGCATTTGCGTATGGAGCCGCCGAGCTGCCGAGGACGCTGGTGGCCTCCTCGTTCTCCATCACGATCACGAGCACATGCGACGATTTCGAGTGAGGCAGCTTGGAGGCGGCCTCAGCCGCCAGGGGCTTGCCGGGCCGCGCCTGCGCGCAGCCGATGGCGCAGAACAGAACGAGCGGAAGCACGAGCACGCTCAGACCGGAGATGAGGCGGGACCACACGATGTCGATCATCGCACAGGAGACCGCGGACGGCCTGGGCTTCAGGATCCCAGGTCGAGCGCCCGCTCGACGGCGCGCAGCGTTCGCTCCGGGGCGTGGCTCTCCAGCGTCGCCATGCGGGCCGTACGTCCCTCGCGCCGGCAGCGCTCCCGATCGTCGCGATAGGCCGAGAGCGTGAGCGCCAGCGCACGGGGATCGTGGGACGTGGAGACGATGGTCCCCCCACCAGGGGGTATCAGCCCCTGTGCGCCCTCGGAGTCGGTCGCGACGACGGGGACTCCGACGAGCTGGGCCATCACTATCACCCGAGGCTCGCCCTCGGTTGGGCTCGGAGCGAACACCAGCAGGTCGCAGGCCGACAGGAACGCCTCCACGTGGCCGCGCACGTTGGGCTCGAACCGGACGCGATCCCCATATGGCGCTGCCCGTTCGCGCAGGATCGCCTCCTGATCGCCCTCGCCGGCCAGCACCAGCAGCACGTCGCCCTCCAGATGAGCCATCGCGTCGATGACGACGTCGTTGCGCTTGCGTTGCTGAAAGCGCGAGATGCAGCCCACGACGAGCGTTCGCTCGCCGGCGCCCCACGCCTCCCGCAGCTCGGCCCTGCTGCGGGGATCCGGCTTGACCGCCTCGACATCGACCAGGTTGGGCACCACATCGACCTTCTCGGCCGGGACGCCGGCATCTACGACCGTACGCCTGGTCCCCTCGGAGATGGCCATGATCCGGCGGGCTCGCCGCGCGGCGAGCGCATACAGCAGGCGGGCCGGCCCGTGGCGCATCGGCGGCGGAACGGGACCCCACTCGGCCCACACGATGTCCCCCGTGAGCCCGCGAGGGAGCAGCGAGCAGAGCAGCTGCTCCTTCTTGAAGTGCAGCATCAGCGCTCCAACGGGCCGCTCCCTACGCAACGCGCGCGCGAGACGCAGAAGAGTCAGGGGCGCCTCGAGCAAGACCAGCCCGATGGTGCGGCGGGCAAGCTTGGGTCCGAGATCGATCGCTCGCACCGGGACGCCCGATCCGGCTGCCAGGTCGGGGAAGTTGGTGAGGAGCACCACATCGTGACCCCGCGCACGGAGCGCTGCGAGCAGATCCACGTTCGCATACTCTGCACCGCCGCGCTCATTCGTCGTTTGGATTGAAACGATCCGGCCGTGGCGCACGCGATGGCCATACTATCCGGCGGGTGTCCAGGGAGCGCGTCTCAGCCTGCCTGATCGTCCAGAACGAGCAGGAGCGGCTTGCGGCTGCGCTCGAGAGCGTCGCCTTCTGCGACGAGACGATCGTCATCGACGGAGGATCGGTCGACCGGACCGTCGAGATCGCGCGGCGCGCCGGCGCAACCGTGATCGAGAATCCCTGGCCCGGCTTCGCCCTTCAGCGCAACGTGGCACTCGACGCCGCCACAGGCGATTGGATCCTCGAGATCGACGCCGACGAGCGCGTCTCTGAGCGGCTGCGCACGAGCATCGAAGGACTGCTTGCCACAGAGGCAACCGCAGTGGAGATGGCGGTGTGCCCGCTGCGCAACCATTTCCTCGGCAGCCCCCTGGGGCCGTCGGCCAAGTACCCGGGCTACCGCGCGCGGCTGTTCCGACGCGGAGCCTACCGCCACGACGAGGCGCGGATGGTCCACGAGGGCATCGAACCGCGCGAGCGACCGCTGGTGCTCGACGGCGATCTCGATCACGAGCTGGCCGGGACGCTGCGCGAGGCCCTCCTCGACGCGTGGAGCTACGCGCGCCTGGAGAGCCGCCACCTCGCAAGGCCCTCTCAGCATGGCGCCTACCTGGCCGGAATCGTGCTGCGGCCTGCCGCCAAGCTTCTCTACCGGACGATCCTCGAGGGGGGCTGGCGCGACGGCTGGCGAGGCCTGCTGAAGATCTCACTCGACGTGGCATCCGACGCGCTCGTCTGGACGCTGGTGCTGCTGCGCGGAGCGCCCGCCTCAGCCGCGCAGGGTGATACCCGGACCGAGCACTTCGGCCGCCGGCCGAGCGGGCCGGTCAAGGTCGTGGCGACAGCGAGCGGTGAGCAGGCGACGCAAGCGGCGATGCACTGGCTTGCGGGCCTGCGGGATCGCGGACTCGACGTTGCGCTGATCGCAGGAGGGCCAGGGGTCAGAGAGAGCGCGCAGGCCGCGCGCGGAGGACCCGCTGGGAGCGTGCCCCTGCACCACCTCGAGCGCCTGCGTCCGCTGGCGCTCGTGCGCGCACTCGATGTGGAGATGCAATTGCGAACGGCAGACGCGGTCATCCCTGTCGGCAGGAGAGCCCGGCTCCTCCAGCGCCTGCTGCCGAGAACGCTGCGACCTGAGATCCAGGGCCTCGACGTGGGCGTCGAGCCCGACCTGGCCGTCGATCTGGCAAACGCCGGGGTCTCACGTCACTGAAAGCGGCGGGCCCGGCGGTCCGCAAGACGCTCAGGTGGTGCGGATTATCAAGACCGAGCAGGGCGCGTGGTGGGAGACCTTGTTCGGCACGGACCCGAGCAGGAACCGCTTCGCGCCGGTCATTCCCTTGTTGCCGACCACTATCAGATCGGCCTCGCGCTCCTCGGCCACGTCGAGGATCGCGTCGGCCGGGTCTCCCAGGCGCGGATAGACGTTGACCGCGACTCCAGCCTCCCGGGCGATCTCGGCGGCCGCCTCGAGCGTCGCGTCGACCTCCTCGCGGGGATTGATGGCCCACTGCAGGTCCTCGGGAGCGTCACGCTGCTCCTCGCGCAGCCGCTGGGCCGGCACGGGCTCGTACGCACTGACGAGCTCGAGCGCAGCTCCCACGGACTTGGCGAGGTCGACCGCCTGGCGCACGGCCTGGCCGGCGGTGTCCGAGCCGTCCGTTCCAACCACGATCGATCTGAACATGTCCCTCCCTTGGCTGCGGTTCGAGCTGCGAGCTGCGCTGCGACCTCCGGCCGCCGATCATAACCGCCCGGCTCCCGAGAACCACGGTAGATGACTCGAATATCGTTCTCCGCGCCAGTGATCGACCTCCACACCCACGTGCTCCCCGGCATCGACGACGGTCCTGCGACGATCGAGGGCTCGGTCGCACTCGTGCGCGCCGCGGCCGCGACCGGCACGCGCGTGATGGTGGCCACGCCACACGTGAGCTGGAGCTACCCGAACGAGGCTGTCACCATCGCCCGGCTCACGGGCGAGCTGAACGAGCGCCTGCGCCAGGAGGAGATCGCCGTCGAGATCCGCGCGGGCGCCGAGATCGCGATGACGCGGATCGGGGAGATCGCGCCGCACGAGCTCGAGCGCCTGCACCTCGGGGGCGGACCGTGGGTGCTGCTCGAGCCGCCGTTCACGCCGCTCGCCACAGGCCTCGAGAGAGTCGTCTCGGCGCTTCAGAGCGGGGGTCATCGGGTTGTGCTCGCGCACCCGGAGCGGTGTCCGGGGCTGCATCGCGAACCCGAGATCGTGGAGTCGCTTGTCGGCAGCGGAGTCCTCACGTCCGTCACCGCCGGCTCGCTGGTCGGCCGCTTCGGCGGAGAGGTGCGTCGCTTCGCTCGACTCCTCTTCGAGCGGGGCCTGGTCCACAACGTCACCTCCGACACCCACGACGCGGACAGGCGCCCGCCCGGCATGGCCGGCGAGCTCGGCGAGGCGGGCCTGGGCGAGCTCGCCGATTGGCTCACATGCGCAGTGCCCGCCGCGATCCTGGCGGGCGAGAGCGTACCGAGTCCTCCAGCCGTGCGACTGCACAGCCTCAGGACACGACCGTGGTGGCGCCCGGCGCGCTCGCTCAAACGAGCTTCGTGACCGCCACGATCATGCCTGCCAGCACGAACACGACGATCGCGATCTGCATCCAGATCCACGTGGGAGACATGACACGGGCAGCGTAGCGACTGCTCACATGCCAGCTCGCCGCGCGCCAAACGTCCAGAGGCCGCACTTCGATCCAATACAGTGTCTCGCAATGAGTAGACGAAGCGGGATGCCGCTGCTCGCTTTGGCGACAGTGCTCGTGTGCCTGACAGCGGCGGCCGGTGCGAGCGTGGCACACCTCGCACGCACGGCCGCGCGCGCTCCGCAGGGCGGCGTGAACATCGTGGGGGTCGGAGCCGAACCGCTGTCGAGCGCCGACCAGGCGATCGCCCAGGCACATGCCCTCCATGCCCAGATCGTGCGCACGGAGGTTCCCTGGTCGAACCTCGAACCGCTCGCCCCGGGCCGGATCTCGCGCGCGCCGCTCGCCTTCATGGATCGTCTGGTGGCCGATGCGACGAGCGTGGGCATCCACGTGGTGATGATGGTCGACCGCACTCCGTGCTGGGCCTCCTCGGCGCCGGCCTCGCTCCTGCGCGCGTGCCTCGCGGGAGCACCGAGAAAGGCCACTGCGTGGCCACCCCGAGAACCCGCCCCGTACGCGGCCTTCGTCGCGTTTCTGGCTAAGCGCTACGGGAGCCGGCTGGCGGCGATCGAAATCTGGAACGAGCCCGACCAGGCCAACCAGCTCTACTTCGCCGGACCCGAAAAGCCCAAGCGCTACGCGGCCATCCTGCGCGCCGCCTACCCGGCGATCAAGCACGCCGACCCGGGCCTGCCGGTTCTCGCCGGCTCCCTCGTGGGGTCCAACGGGGCGTTCTTGCGCGCCCTCTACGCGGCTGGAATCAAGGGCTACTACGACGGCCTGTCGGTGCACTTCTACAACCTCGTGCTCGGGTCGCTGCGCTCCACCCACGAAGTCCAGCTGGCCAACGGCGACGACAAGCCGCTGTGGCTCAGCGAGTTCGGTTGGAGCAGCTGCCTGCCGAAACGCAAGATCGAGCAGGAACAGGCCTGCGTGAGCCAGCAGATGCAGGCCACGAACCTCACCGACACCTTCCGGGCGCTGGCGCACACCTCCTACCTGTCCACCGAGATCGTCTACAAGCTCCAGGGGTTCCCCGCGGAAGACTTCGGGGTCTTGACGGCCGGCGGCCGTCGCAAGCCGGCATTCGCCGCGCTCGCCCGCGTGCTCGTCTCACCGTTCGGCGCCACGGCGAGGGTCACCCTGAGCCTCAGCCGGCGCGGGGGGCGCGTGGTCGCGAGCGGTGCCGGACCGGCCGGCGACTACATGGAGCTCGAGGCATATCAGGGCCAGACCCTCCGCTACAGGGCGCTGTTCACACTGAACGGCTACAACCGCTATTCGGTGGCGCTTCCGTCGGTGCTGGGGCAGAGCGGGCTGCGGGTCCGCGTCTACCAGTACTGGGAGGGCCCGAGCAGGGCCGCACAGAAGAGCATCTGAGCTCGTCGCGGCCGGCGGCTGAGCCGCCCGGGACGCCGCCGACTGTCGGCTTGCGTCGCCCTCGGAGCGCCTCGCCGGTCACTCGGCGTTGCGGAACAGCGCCAGCACGGTGAGCGCCAGGATCTTCATGTCGAGGCCCAGCGACCAGTAGGCGATGTAGTAGTTGTCCAACTCCACGCGTTCGGCCAGCGAGGTCTGCCCGCGCAACCCGTGCACCTGCGCCCAGCCGGTGATCCCCGACCTGACCCGGTGACGGTCGCCGTAGCGGAGGATGTCCTGCCTGAACAGCTCCACGAACTCCGGGCGCTCGGGGCGAGGTCCGACCAGGCTCATCTCCCCCCGCAGCACGTTCAACAGCTGCGGAAGCTCGTCCAGCGAGGTACGCCGCAGGAAGCGGCCGACGGCGGTGCGGCGATCCTCGCCCTCGACGCCACCGGGCGCGATGTCCCCCGCGAGCAGGAAGTCCAGCGCGCTGGTGTCTTCCTGCTCCAGCGCCGCCTGCCCGGGCGCCACCCGCATGGAGCGGAACTTGTAGAAGTCGAACACCTTCCCGTCGCGGCCGACGCGGCGCTGCTTGAACAGTGCGGGGCCGGGACTGCTGAGGCGCACGGCCACCGCCGCGCACAGCATCACGGGCGAGAAGACCACCAGCAGCACCAGCGCCAGAGCGCGATCGAGGGCGTGCTTGACGGTGAACTGCAATCCCTTGGGATCGACCGCGGAGAAGGACATCAGCGGCAGCCCGCCGACGGTGTCGTAGCGCACGCGATCGTTGATCGTGTCGAACATGCGGGGCACCACCGACACGTCCACACCCAGCTCTTGGCAGCGCTGAATCAGGCGGCTGACACGAGCGTCGGCCACGGAAGAGAAGGCCACGATCAGGTTCCTGACGCCGGTGCGCTCGACCGTCTCGTCCAGATCCTCGATCGTGCCGAGCACCGGCACGTCGCGTCCTCCCACCTCGGCCACCGACCGCGGATCCTCATCGAGGAAGCCGATCGGCGCCAGCCCGTACTCGGGATGGTTCTCCAGCCGGCGCGCCACCTGCGCCCCGACCACGCCCGCGCCCATGATCAGGACGGGCTTGCCGACCAGCCGCCGGGCACGCGCCCAGCGCTGGGTGGAAGACAGCGCGATCCGCCCGAGACCCACGGCGAGGAGCGAGAAGAACCAGGCGCGCAGCCAGTCGGGCTGGCTGGGCACGTGTTCGTTGAGGAAGATGCCGAGCACTGCCACGGCCATCGCGCCCACGGATACAGCGCTGAGCACCGGGATGACCCCGTCGAGCACCAGCGCGCGCAGTCGCGTGCGATAGAGCCCGCGCAGCTGGAAGAGGAGCAGGACCAGCGGCGGCAGCGCGAGCAGCGGAGCGCGCAGCGCGGAGACGTGCAGGACGCCGTTCACGCCGCCGAGGGCGATGACCACCGCCGCGCACAGCAGCACGAAGTCCACGGTCGGCCGCACCACAGCCCAGCCACGACCCTCCAGGGCCCACTGCAGAGGACCCTGGAAGGTCCCGCTCCGCAGCGCCTTGGGCGACGGGACGTCGTGGCTCAGCTCGCCTCGAAGCGAGAGCGTGGTGGATGTCTGTTGGGTGACTCGCGTGCGGTCCATAAGCTGCGGGCTCGGCTTGGCCCTTAGTTGACTACTCGGGTCCTGCGTCGCATCCCTTTAGCCGACTTCATTTCTCCTACTGGGTTCGGCGCGCAAATCGTCGGGTGATCGCAGCCGTCAGGGCAAGCGCTCCGAACGCGAGGAGTATGTACAGGAGCTCGGCGCCGGAGGGGCCCGACGTCTGCGAGCCACCCGCGGATGCTCTCGTCCCTGCAGTCCCGTACGGCTGTGAGCCCGCGCCCGAGCCCGACGCCTCGCCGCGCGAGCCGTTTGATCTACCGGCGCCGTTGGCGCCACGACTCGAGGTGGCATGTTGCGCGCGAGCGCCTGAAGCCCCGCTGCCACTGGCCCCGCCGCTCCCGCCGGAGCTCCCGCCACCCGACGCGCCTCCTCCACCCTGGCCTCCCCCCGGCCCGTTCAGGAGCGCCGAGCCGAGTATGGCCTGGCTCCCCTGTCCTGGGCCGCCGTAACCGCTGAGCAGTGAGTTGGCACCCGCTGCCGCGGGAGCGGCAGCCGAAAGGCCCAGCACCATGAGCGTAGCTGTGGTGATCGCGCGATGCCTTGTCATGCGTCCTTGCCTTGAGCTCCCTTGGCTGGCCAGAGCAAAATGTGCCCTCTTTCCATGCCACTTGGTCGTCATCGCTGCTCCCGATCGCCAGATCCACAGTTCCCCAGCCCCAGGGTCAACGAATCGACGAGATCTCCGTATAAGCTACCGGAGCTTGAGGGCCATGTCGAGGCCGATTCTGTCCGGCCCGCCTGCGCTCAGGCCAGTTGCTGAGCCTTGAGAAGGATTGAGCGGTTCAGTGCCTCGACGCTCACCCGACGCCCTTCACGCACCAGGCGCAGTGCCTCGTGGGCGAGCTGGTCGCGAGGGTCGAGCGCGACAGCCCGCACGAGCAGACCGAGCGCCGCGGAGCGTCGGCCCGTGGCCGAGGCGATCGCGCCCCGCTCGAGCGTCGCATACGCATCACCCGGCGCGCGCGAGAGCGCTGAGGCGAACGCACGGTCGGCGCGAGCGAGCTCGCCGTAGCGCAACGCGATGCTTCCCGCGAGGAGGTATGCCTCGTCGCTGAGCGGATTCAGGCGCGCCGCTTCGTCGAGCCGGGAATAGGCCGTCTGCGGCGCCTTGGTCCAGATGCGCGCGGCGCTCTGCACCTGCCGCTGGCTGAGCCATGGCGCCGCCAGCGAAACGGTGCATGCCAGCGCCGCCAGCAGGCCCCCAGCGAGAGCGAGGCGCGCCGCCACGGGTCCTCGCGGGCGCCTCGGTCGCCCGGATGCCGGCGCGCGCGCCGGCGCAAGCGCGCAGGCTAGACCCAGCAGCGCGAACGCGGGCGCCCCCAGCCCGGCGAACTCCCAGAACCAGTCGAACGAGCCATGCACAGCCCAGTAGGCGAATCCGGCCAGCGCCGCCGCCGCCACCGTGCCGGCAAGCGGATCCGCGGCGCGTCTGAGGGCGCGTCCCGCGGCCAGCAGTGCCGCGCCGAGGCCCACGAGCGCCAGAAGCCCGCCGAGCACGCCGGTCTGCGTCAGCGTTCGCAGCTCGACGCTGTGCGGGTAATGGGGCGTCTCGTCGCTGCGGCCATGCAGGAGGTACTGCCGTTGGTAGTTGTCCGCGCCGATGCCCACGACCGGGTGGGCGATGAATTCGTCGAGCGCCACCCGGTAGAAGTCGTAACGGTTGCTACCGAGGCCGCTCGCCAGGCGGTTGCCCGTCGCGCCGGCCCCATAGCCTCCCTTGAAGCTGTCCCAGCTGTGCCTGATCCGGGTGATCGGGTTGCCCGCCGCGACCACGCCGCCGGCGAGCACCGCCACGAGCGCGGCGATCGCGACCCCGGCGACGCCGGTGCGGATCCGCCCGCGAGAAGCCTCCGAGAAGATGCGCCGCGCCTCGATCGCGGCACCCAGCGCCACCACCAGCCCCACCACGACGGCCGCGGTCACGGTGGCGGCGATCGCGCCGTGCACCGCGGCGGGTGTCACCTGTCCGTTGTTGTTCAGGTGGTCGCCCACCTTCAGGACCGCCGGGGCGGCCGCGCCGACGCCTGCGGCCACGGGGACGAGCAGCGCGAACGTGCGCGTGCGCCCCGGCAGGAGCGCGAACACCAGCGCCAGCATCACCGGCGTGGCATACAGTGAGCCGCGGCTCTGGCTGAGCAGCGCGACCTCCGCCAGCAGCACCGCGCCTCCGCCCAGCAGGCCCCGCATCCCCCAGGGAAGTCGCTCGCTGCGCGCGAGCAGCAGCGCGGGCCAGAAGGCCATCAGCCATTGGGCCGCGTTGGCGTTCGGATAGCCGGAGGGATACTCCAGGCGCCCTCCCGGCAGCAGCGCTTGCAGGCTCGCGCTGCCCGCCGCGTCCAGGTGCAGCGCGGTGACGGCGGCGAGCACGATCAGCGCGAGCGTCCAGGCCCCCAGCAGCAGCGCGGCGCTGGCGCCGCGCTGGGGCCAGCAGGCAAACAGCGCGAACACCAGCAGGTAGAGCAGGGTCCGGTTGGCGCCGTCCCAGGCGTCTCCCGGCACCGATGCCCACAGGATCGAGAGGAAGCTGAGCGCCGTGTAGGCCGCCAGCGCGCCGAGCGCGATGCGCACCGACATCGGGATATCTGCCACCCGGATCCGGACCGCACCCAGCGCGATGCCGAGCAGTCCCAGGACGATCAGCCCCCCGGGGGCCCAATGCGTGACCGGGTAGCCCGCCTGGTCGCTCGCCCACAGAACGAACAGTGCGAGCGCCGCGAACGCCGGCACCGTCGCGGGCGCCTCTCGCAGCGACCCGGTGAGCTTGGCCGTCATCGCGCCCACAATAATCCCCGTCATGGAGGACTCCGCCGCCCTCGTCCGTTTCTATGACGACGCCTACTCGCGCGATCCGGCCGGGGCTGCTCTGTACGCGCGCTGGCGGGCGCTGGGCGCGGTCGGCAAGGCCGACCACGTGACCGCCCTGTGCGAGCGAGCGGGCGTGCGGCCCAGCGCGACCTTGGAGGTCGGCTGCGGCGACGGGGCGCTGCTGTGCGAGTTGCACCGCCGCGGCTTCGGCGGGACCCTCGCCGGGGTCGAGATAGCCGAGGCGGCGGTTCGGATCGCGCGCGCTCGCCCCGAGATCGACGCGGTGGAGCTGTATGACGGGGCGCACCTGCAGGCTGCCGACGGCGCCTATGAGCTGGGCGTCCTCTCACACGTCCTGGAGCACGTGCCCGATCCTCCAGCGCTGCTCGCCGAGGTGGCACGCGCCTGCGAGGTGGTGGTGGTGGAGGTTCCGCTCGAGGCCAACTGGTCGGCGCGGCGGGCGGGCAAGCGCAAGCACGCGGCGGAGGTCGGGCACCTGCAGCGCCTGGATCGCGCGGGCGCACGCGAGCTCATAGCCCGCGCCGGGCTGTCGCTCGTCGCCGAGGTCGAGGACCCACTGCCGCTGGAGGTCCATCGCTTCTTCGCGGACACGCGCCGAACGCAGGCGAGCGCCACCGCCAAGTGGGCCGTGCGAGCCGGCCTTCACCGCCTCGCCCCCACGCTGGCGCGGCGCGTGTTCACCGTCCACTGGGCGTGCCTCAGCCGCTCGCCGGTCGGGTAGCGGCGGAGAACAGCAGCGAGAGCACCGTGCCCATCAGCTCGTCGGGCACCGCCTCCGGATCGGCCAGCTTCTGCCGGGCGATGCCGTCGGCCAGGGCGTCCACGGCCACCGCCAGCTGCTCCGCTGGAATCGCCAGCTCGAGCTCGAGCTCGCGGGCGCCGTCGGCGATCAGCCGAGTCAGCGCCTCGCGCATCTGCGCGAAGCGCGCGGCGACCTTGGGGCGCACCTGCGGGTCGCGCACGCCGTAGGCCCAGAACTCCATGAACAGCAGCAGCAGCTCCGGCTCGCGCTCGATCATGGTCATCCACTGCCGCGCTCCGCCGGTGGCGCGTTCGGCCATCGAGGCCCGCGCGCGCACCGCGTCGGCGATCTCGCGTGCGTGCTCGTCGATCTCGCGCTCCATCAGCACCAGGAACAGGTCCTCCTTGCCGTCGAAGTTGGAGTACAGCGCGCCCGTGGAGAACCCGGCCTCGGAGGCGATCTCCTCGACGGAGGCGCCGTGGAAGCCGTTGCGCGCGAACGCGCTGCGCGCCGCCGTGAGCAGGCGTTTGCGCGTGTTGGCTCGACTCTGCTCGCGGGTCAGCCGGGTCGCCCCGGCGCCGTCCTTCGCGCGCGTAGCGCCCTCGTCTGTCTCGGCGGTGTGCATCGCCCCGCATCCTATGTGACAGAGTGATCGCTATTTCGATAGCGTCCGTTATTCATACTGAGTGACCAAGGCAGCGATAGGAGGGCGACACGATGGCGAGCGCACCGACCTCAGCATCAGCAAACGCCACCAACGTGGCCAGCCTGCCGGCTGACGCCATCTCCTACGCGGATCTCTACTCGCGCTGGGAGCGCGGGAACTGGTGCGCCACCGAGCTCGACTTCACCGAGGACGCCCGCCAGTGGCGCGAGGACTTCACCGACTTCGAGCGCCAGGCGGCGCTGTGGAACTACTGCCTGTTCTTCTGGGGCGAGGACGCCGTAGCGGACAACCTCTCCCCCTACATCGACGCGGCGCCGCTGGTGGAGCAGAAGTACTTCCTCACCACCCAGCAGGTTGACGAGGCCCGCCACGCGGTCTTCTTCAAGCGCTTCATGCAGGAGGTGTGCGGGATCGGCGACGGCTCCATGGCCAGCGGCCTGGGCGCGATCAAGCCGCAGCTGACCCCCGGCTTCCGCAAGATCTTCGACCGCCTGGACACCATGGCCGACGAGCTGCGCGCCGACCGCTCGCCCTCCCAGCTGGCCGCCGCCGTGACGCTCTACCACATCGTCATCGAGGCGGCGCTCGCCCAGCCCGGGCAGCATTTCATCTGCAGCTATCTGGAGGAGCGCGACCAGCTTCCCGCCTTCCGCGAGGGGATGGCGAACATCGCCGCCGACGAGCAGCGACACATCGGCTTCGGGGTCAAGCTCCTCTCCGATCTCAACCGCGAAGACCCCGTAGGCGTCCCCAAGGCGGTCGCCCGCATCCTGCGCGAGGTCACCCGCTTCACCGCCCAGGTGCTGATGCCCCCCGGCTGGGACGAAAGCTATCTGACGGTCTTCAACTACACCTTCGACAAGGTCGGCGTCGAGGGCCTGACCTCGATGACGACCAAGCTGCGCTCCGCCGGACTGCCCGTCGAGACACTCCCCGGACCGCCGCTGCTGCCGCCCGGGCTGACACCGCTCGAGATCTCCCGGCGCGGGCGCGCGCTCGCCAAGGCCGGTGTGATCGGCGTGCGCGAAGGCCCCACGGACCGCGACCCCGAGACCGTCGCCCTGCTGTTCGACACGATCCGCCGCCAGGTCAACCCCAAGCACGGGCTCACACGACCCACGACCTTCCAGTGGGAGTTCACCGACCCGGACATCCCCACCTGGCACCTGACCGTCAACAACGGCTCCAGCGTCGCCGGGCAGGGCGAGGCGCCTGGGGCGGATCTGCGCCTTCGCCTGTCCTACCAGGATTGGGTGGACATCGTTGGCGAGCGCCTGGACCCGCTCCGCGCCGTGGCCACCGGCAGGCTGCGCCCACGGGGCAACCCGCTCGCCTTCGCTCGGCTGAACAAGGTCTTTCCCAGGGCCTGACCCACTATCCGGGCGAGAACTCGCGCGCCGCCGGCGACGCTTCGCCAACGGAGGCGCCGGTGCCGGACCGACTGCCCGAGGGAGCCGGGGCGGCCCCGGCGGAGGAGGATGCGGCGGCGGCGGAGCCCGCGACCGTGGCCTGTTCGCCGCCGGAGGACGCCGCCCGCGCAAGCGTGTGCGGGGCGCTGGATGAGACGCTCGCCTGCGGCGCTCCCGTCGCCGAGCCCTGCTCCGGCCCGAACTCGCGGCTGGCCCTGCTCGCCGGCGTGAGCGGGCCAGCGACGGCGCTGGCAGCGCTGACGCCGGCAAGAGCGGTGGCGGGCACTCCGGCGCCCACATCCGAGAGCTGGCTCGCGCCGGACGCCGCGTGGGCACTGACGCTGTTTCCACGGGCGAGGGCCGCACGGTGCCGGTGGGCGGGAGGGCGTGCGTGGCCCTCGCCGCCGCTCAGGGCCACGCACCCGGCCCCGACGCTCACGGCGAGCAGGCAGCCGACGGCGAGCCTGGCGC
>DAINPC010000004.1:0-29361 GCA_036743695.1 Solirubrobacteraceae bacterium
GACGCCCTCACCGACTGCCCCGGCTGTGGGAGCGCGGACTTTGCCCGCGCCTCCCTGTTCGGCACCGAGCGCCTGTCATCCGGGCTTGACGCACAGCAGCAGGGGGCGCGACTGGTCAAGCCTGCCTCCGCCGATCGAGACGAGCAGCTGGCCAAGGCCAGGGAGCGCATCGAGCAGCCCGGGGAGTACCTCTGCTACGAGGACGGCAAGGAGCTGCGGACGGTGGCGCTCACGCGCGAGTGGACCCGCATAGGACGCAGCCTGGCCGCGGACGTGCGTTTCGACGATCCCACGGTCTCGCGCCGCCACGCGCTGATCGTGCGCCAGCCGGACGGCGTGCACCTGCTGGACGACCGCAGCCTGAACGGCGTGTTCGTCAACGGCGCGCGCGTGGACGGCAAGACGCTGGAGGACGGCGATGAGATCATCGTGGGCCGCTACCGCCTGCGCTTCTTGAGCGTGGCCTCGGACGACGATTCGCCCAGCGGCGCCGACGCCGAGCAGACCTCGCGGCGCACGATCACCTGAGGCGCCAAGCGCAGGCCTGTCGTCTCGCCACGCCTCGTGCGGCGGCCTGCGCGTAGTATCGCGCCATGGCTCAAACGATCGCCGTGCTCTCACAGAAGGGCGGTACCGGGAAGACGACCACGGTGCGCACCCTCACGGATGTCCTGCGCCGCTGCGGAGTCCGCACGCTGGCGGTCGATCTGGACCCGCAGGGCAACCTGTCCGACTACTTCGACCTGCCCACGGACGTCCAGCCGACGGTCGCGGAGGTGCTCGCCGGCAGCGCCAAGGCGAGCGAGGCGATCCACGAGGACATCATCCCGGCGAACCTGAGCCTGGCGGAGGCGGAGCTGATGCTCGGCGGCAAGATGGGGCGGGAGCTGACGCTCAAGCGCGCGCTGGCCGAGGCGACAGAGGACTACGAGGTGGTCCTGATCGACTGTCCCCCCTCGCTGGGCCTGCTCACGGTCAACGCCCTGGTGGCGGCCGATCGGGCGCTGATCACGGCGGAGGCCCAGTATTTCGCGCTGCAGGGCGTGGAGCAGGCGATGGAGGTGGTGGAGCTGGCACGCGACAGCCTCAACCCGCAGCTGGCGCTGCTGGGCGTGCTGCTGAACGTGGCCGACATCCGCACGGTCCATTCGCGCGAGGCGCTCGCCTCCTTGCAAGAGCGCTTTGGCGAGGTGGTCTTCGACACGGTCATCCGCGCATCGATCGCCTACGCGGAGTCGGCTGAGCGGGCGCGTTCGATCCTCGACCATCGCCCCGACCTGGGCGCCGACTACATTGCGCTGGCGGACGAGCTGCTCGCCCGCCTGCCCGGCCTGGGCGCGGCCCGCACGCGGCTGGGCGAGCTCGCTCAGAGCTCCCCGACGTAAGCTCCCTGCGGCTCGAAGGACGCACGCAGCAGCGTGGCCCAGCCCTCGATCTCGGGGGCCAGCGCCTCAGCGACGGCGCCTGTCTGCTCGTAGAAGCACCACACGAGCACGGTCGGCCCCGCCCCCGAGACGGTGGCCCCCAGCGCGCCCAGCTCGCGGGCCCGCGAGGCCAGCTCGTATGAGCGGGGGAACAGGTGCGCGCGGCGCTGCTGGTGCAGGCGGTCGTGCAGCCCGCGCGCCAGCAGATCCCAGTCGCCGCGGGCCAGGCCGAGCATCAGCAGGGCGCCGTGCGCGACGTTGAAGACGGCCTCCTGCATCGGCACCTGCGCCGGCAGCGCGGCGCGCGCGGCGCGCGTGCGCACCGCCTGCTCGGGAACCACCGCCAGCGCCTCCAGGCCGGTGGGAGGATCCACGCGCGTGGCCTGCCCGTCGGCGCAGACCACGAACCCGCCGAACAGCGCCGCGGCGACGTTGTCGGGGTGCCCCTCCATCGCGCTGGCCTGCTCGAGCAGGTCCACGTCCAGCTCGAACAGGTGATCGGCGGCCATCAGGCCGGCCACGATCGCAGCGGCGCTCGATCCCAATCCGCCCGAGAGGGGTATCTCCGAGCTGATCCTGAAGGTGAAGTCGTCGGCTGGATGCAGACGCTCAAACGCCCGCACGCAGAGGTTCTCGCGCCCCTTCGCCACCGGCAGCTCGCTCTCCACGGCGAAGCGGCCGGTCTCCAGGACCTCCAGCTCCAGCTGCAGCGCCAGCGCGGCGGCCATGCAGTCGAACCCCGGCCCGAGGTTGGCCGAGGATGCAGGGACCCGGACGACCCTCCTACGGATCACCCAGCACCGCTTCCTCGATCGGCCCCCTCTCGGCAACGCACTGAATCACCCTGCCGTCGTTGTTGGCGATGGCCGTCTCCGGATCCTTCAGGCCGCGGCCGGTGAGCACGCACACGATCTGGCTGGCCCCGTCGGTGCCGTACTTGAGCAGCCCCGCCACCGAGGCCGCGGAGGCAGGCTCGCAGAAGATCCCTTCTTTGGAGGCCAGCAGCCGATAGGCGGCGAGGATCTCCGCGTCGCTGACCGCGCGGATCAAGCCGCGCGACTCGGTGGTGGCGGCCATCGCATCCTCCCAGCGGACCGGGTTGCCGATCCGGATCGCGCTGGCCACGGTTTCGGGGTGCTCGACCGGGTGGCCCAGCACCAGCGGCGCGGCCCCCTCGGCCTGGAAGCCCAGCAGCCGCGGCGCGGCGCCCATCTCCTTGAAGCCGCGCCAGTAGGCGGTGATGTTGCCGCCGTTGCCCACGGGGATGCACAGCAGCTCCAGCTCGCCGTCGAGGTCCTCGTGCAGCTCGAACGCGGCGGTCTTCTGGCCTTCGATGCGAAACTCGTTGACCGAGTTGACCAGCACGATCGGGTGGCTGTCGGTCAGCTCCCGCACCAGCGTCAGCGCCTGGTCGAAGTTGCCCGCCAGGGAGATCACGCGCGCGCCGTGCATCAGCGTCTGGGCCATCTTGCCCCGCGCGATCTTGCCCTCCGGGACGATCACCGCACAGGTGATGCCCGCGCGTGCGGCATAGGCGGCGGCGCTCGCGGCGGTGTTGCCGGTGGAGGCGCAGATCACCGCCTTGGCCCCTTCCCGCACGGCGGCGGTGACCGCGCAGGTCATGCCGCGGTCCTTGAAGGACCCGGTGGGGTTTGCGCCCTCCAGCTTCAGGCGCACGGTGGCCCCGAGCATCTCCGAGAGCACGGGCGCGCGCAGGACGGGGGTGGAGCCCTCCTGCAGGCTGACAATCTCATCCTCGAGCGCGAACGGCAGATGCTCGCGGTAGCGCTCGATCAGGGGCACGTGGCTTCTCGTCATCGGCGCTCTCCTCGGCTCATACGAGCTCCTCTTCGATCACGCGAATGGTCCGCGGGGCGCTGCGCACGAAGTCGAACTCGCCGATCCGCTGGATAGCGGTGCGCATGCTCGACTCGAGCACCGGGTGCGTGACCATCACCAGCCGCGCGTGCTCGCCCAGGCCACGCTGAACCACGGACTTGATCGACACCTCGTGCTCGCCCAGCACCTTCGTGATCGAGGCGAGCACTCCCGGGCGGTCGGCCACGTCCAGGTGCAGGTAGAAGGCGCTCTCGACATCCTCGACGAGCGGCATCGCGAGCGGCGGGGCGGGCGGCCGCGCGCCGCCGGTCATCACGCTCGCGACATCGCCCAGCACCGCGCTCGCGGTCTGACGCCCCCCGGCGCCCGGACCGGACAGCGTGATCTCGGTGATCGTCTCGGACTCGACGGTCACGGCGTTGAACGATCCCGAGATCGCAGCAAGCGGGTGCCCGGGATACAGGAACGTGGGATAGACCCGTACGGAGAGCCCACCATGCCGTCGCTCGGCCGTCCCGATCAGCTTGAGCGCCAGGCCAAGCTCGCGCGCGTACTGCAGGTCGTTGCGGTGCAGATGCTCGATGCCTTCGTAGCGCACGTCGTCGAGGTGGACGGGCGTGCCGAAGGCCAGGCGCGCGAGGATCGCCATCTTGGCGGCCGCGTCGCGACCGCTGACGTCGTCGCTCGGATCGGCCTCCGCGTAGCCGCTGCTCTGCGCCTCGGCGAGCGCCTCGGCATAGCTCGAGCCCTCGGTCATCTCCGTGAGGATGAAGTTGGTGGTGCCGTTGACAATCCCGTGAATGCGCTCGATCGGCGTGGCCGAGAGCGACTCCTCCAGCACCCGCACGACCGGCACCGTGCCCGCCACCGCCGCCTCGAATCGCAGCCTGACGCCATGCTCGCGGGCCGTCTCGTACAGCTCCTCGCCGTGCTGGGAGAGCAGCTGCTTGTTGGCGGTGACCACATGCTTGCCTGCGCGCATCGCCCGCAGCAGGTAGTCGCGCGCGGGCTCGATCCCGCCCATCACCTCGACGATCAGATCGGCGTCGGAGAGAATCTCCTCAAAGCTGCCGCGCGAGCGCGTCAACACGCCGCTGAGGACCGGTCTGAGGCCGTTGAAGCGCTCGATCTCCCCGGCCCGCTCGACGAGCAGCTCGGCAAAGGCGGAGCCGACGGTGCCGTGGCCGAGCAGGCCGACGTTGAACGCGTGCGAGGAGGCTGGACGATCATCGGACACGACGCGTGCCCCCCTGCCTAGACGACATCGCGCGCTGTCAGATCCTCGAAGCTCTCGCGCCTGACCACCACGCGCGCGTCACCATCCCTGCAGAAGATCACCGGCGGACGGGGAACCCCGTTGTAGTTGCTCGCCATCGCATACGCGTAGGCGCCCGTGGCGGGCGTGGCGATGACGTCCCCCGGTCGGGGATCGTCCAGCTGCGCCTCGCGCACGATCACGTCGCCCGACTCGCAGTGCTTGCCCGCCAGCACGCAGGACGTGGAGCCGCCGAAGCGGTCGGCCACGTGGGCTTCGTACAGCGCCCCGTAGAGCATCGGGCGCAGGTTGTCCGACATGCCGCCATCGACTGCTACCCACCGCGAGACGTTCTGCTTGACGCTCTCGACCGTGTAGAGCGTGACGGCCGCGTTGGCGCACAGCGACCGGCCCGGCTCGATCATCAGGCGCGTGTCCGGCCCCATGCCGTTGGCCCGCGCCGCCTGGACGACCGCGCCGGCGTACTCCTCGATCGAGGGCGGCGCGGGCTGGTCGTCGGTGTATTGCGCTCCCAGGCCACCACCGATGTCCCACACGGGGAACTCGCCTAGCTTCCCCAGCTCGCGGGCGGCGCGGCGAAATGGCTCCAGGCTCAACAGCTGCGAGCCGATGTGCGCGTGCAGGCCCCGCAGGGTCAGGCCCTCGACGCGCTGCGCCCGCGCGATCGCCTCGCCGGCGGCCTGCATCGAGAACCCGAACTTGGAGTCCGCCTGGCCGGTTGAGATCTTCTCGTGCGTCTCGCCCCTGACGTCTGGTGTCACGCGCACGAGCACCGGCTGCGCCTCGCGGTCGACGAGCGCACCCTCGGCCAGCAGGCGCTCGAGGCGGTCGATCTCGTCGAAGTTGTCCAGCACGATCAGCCCCACGCGGTGGCGCAACGCCATCCGCAGCTCGGCCTCGGACTTGGCGTTTCCATGCAGCACGATCCGCTCGGGGGCGAAGCCGGCGTTCAGGGCCAGGTGCAGCTCGCCGCCGGAGGCGACGTCGCACCACAGCCCCTCGCGTGCGAGCAGCGCCAGCACGGCTGTGCAGGGAAACGCCTTGGAGGCGAAGACCACGTGGAAGTCGTCCTGGCCGGCGTCGCGGCCGGCCTGTACGAAGGCGCGAGCGCGGGCGCGCAGGTCATCCTCGGCCACGACATAGGCCGGGGTGCCGAATTCCCTGGCGAGCTCGATCGTGTCACAGCCGCCCACCTCCAAGCGCCCCTGCTCGTTGAGCCGGCTGGCGAGGGGAAACGCACGCAAGAGGCTGGTACCGGTGAGCATGCCGGTGATTATCGCTTGCCGGCTGAGGTGCTCGTCGGACGGCCCGAGTCAGGCCGTGCTCGGACGGAGCGCGGCCGCGCCGCCGCGACGCACGAGAACGGCCAGCCAGCACACGCCGACGGCACACAGTCCGAGGCTCTCCAGCTGCGGCGGGGTCAAGCCCGCCAGCACCTCTGTGTTGCGGCGGATGAACTCGACCAGGAACCGCTCCAGCCCGCCGCCGATGAGGTAGAGCGCGAACACCACGCCGGGACGCACACGGTCGCGCAGCTGCCACAGCCCATAGGCGAGCAGGCTCATGGCGAGCGTCTCGTAGATGGGCGTGGGCTGCACGCGCACCCCCGGCGGCGTCGGCACGGTTCCGTGCGGATAGCCCATCGCCCAGGGGAGGCTCGAGCGGATCCCGTAGTCGCCGTCACCGGAGACCTGACAGCCGATGCGCCCGATCGCATAGCCGAGCGCGAGCGCCGTGGCGCACATGTCGAGCGTCTTCAGCTCCAGCACTCCCCGCCAGCGCATCCAGCCGATCACGCCGATCGCCCCACCGATGGCGCCGCCGTACCACACCAGCCCCGAGCCGGAGAAGACGCTGCCGATCAGGTCGTGCTTGACCTGATCCCAGTTTTCGATCAGGAAGTATCCGCGCGCCCCCACGATCCCCCCGATCAGCGCGGCGAACACGATCTCATAGGCCCAGTCCACCGGCCGGCCGAGCTCGCGCAGCCGGCGGGCGACGACGGCGCCGCACGCCAGGAAGCCCAGCGCGAACGCCACGCCGAAGGTCTTGATGGAGATGCCCAGCAGGTGGATTTCGGGCTTCATGGCTTCTCGGCGTCGGGCATCGGATGCTCGCGGCCACTTTAGGGCACCCGCATCTCCTTCTGCGACAATCAGCGGCCATGGCGTCCAGACGCTCCAGCTTCGGCAGAGACACCGGCCTTCAGGCCCGGATGCTCTTCACGATGTTCATGCTCGGCCTGGTCTACGCCGTGTTCGTCGGCGTGCTGTTCGCGGCCGGCGCCGGCGCCGGCTTGATCGTGGTCGTGGCGGTGGTGCTGCTGCTGGTGCAGCTGTTCGGCTCCGACAGGCTCGCGATGGCCACGATGGGGGTCAAAGAGGTCTCCCCCGCCGAAGAGCCCGAGCTGCACGGGATCATCGAGCGGCTTTGCGTGCAGGCCGATCTGCCCAAGCCGCGGGTGTGCGTGATGGAGACCTCGATGCCCAACGCCTGCGCGATGGGCCGCTCGCAGAAGTCGGCCAGCGTGACCGCCACGCGGGGGATCCTCCAACTGCTCTCCCCGGCCGAGCTGGAAGGCGTGATGGCCCACGAGCTGACCCACGTGATCAACCGGGACGTGATGGTGATGACGCTGGCGAGCTTCTTCGCCACGCTGGCCTCGATGATCGCCCAGTTCGCGCTGTTCTTCGGCGGCGGCATGGGCAACCGCGAAGAGGAGGAGGACATCATGATCGTGGTGCTGGTATCGGTGGTCGTGTATGCCGTGTCCTTCATGCTGCTGCGGGCGCTGTCGCGCTATCGCGAGTTCGCCGCCGACCGCGGCTCGGCGGTGCTGACGGGACGCCCGAGCGCGCTGGCCTCGGCGCTGTTGAAGATCAGCGGCACGATCGAGCGCGTGCCCAGCCAGGACCTGCGCCGGGCGGAAGGGATGAGCGCCTTCTTCATCATCCCCGCGCGGGCGAAGAAGTCGCTGATGAACATCTTCGCCGACCACCCGCCGCTGGAGCAGCGCCTGGCGGCGCTGGAGCGGCTGGAGTCCCAGTTGCAGGGCACCGCCTGACCTCGTGGGCCTGCGCGACATCCTCACCGGCCGCCACCAGGTCAAGGGACCGGCGCCCGACCGCCTGTTTGCGATCTCCACAGCGTACGTGACCCTGCAGGCCGAGTACCAGATAGAGCCAGTGGGCACTGCCGCGATCGTCTTCCAGGCGCTGGCCACCAGCGAGTTCGAAGCTACGCTGCGCGACATGGAAGAAGTCGTGACCGCCACCGGCGGGGACAGCGGCACGAAGGTCTCCACCGAGGACGACGCCTACGGTTACCGCTGGATGGTGCTGCGCAACCCCCCGGGGGCGCCGAGCGTGGAAGACCTCGCCGTGGGCATCAACGCGGTCTCCGGCTCGATCGAGACGGCCGGGCACGGCGAGCGCCTGCTGTGCGCCGTGTTCGCCTTCGACGACGCGCAGAAGCGGCGCATCTACTTCATCTACAACTACAAGCGCGGGTTCTGGTACCCGTTCGTGCCCGCTCCGGGCAAAGCGCAGGAGCGCTCGACAGAGCGCGAGCTGCAGATCAAGGCGCAGATGTCCTCAGAACTGCCGATGGAGCCGGAACTGGAGCGCTGGTTCCCGTTGTGGGGGATCCCGATCTAGTCGGGAATCAAGCCCTCGCCCGTGAACTCCCGGGCGGCCTCCTCGAAGGTCAGGTCGGCAGGCGGGATGATCACGTTGGAGGTCTCGATCTCCTCGTCGGCGACGAGCGTGCCGTTGGCGCGCACGTAGTCGAGCAGCGCGGTGAGCGCAGCAGCGTAGCCGTCCTCGCGGCCGGCCTCGACAACGGACACGACGCCGTTCTCGAGCTCGTTGAGCCGCTCCGCGTCGCTGTCGGGGAGCCGGTACTGGCCCTCGCCGGAGATGCGGACGATCATGCCTGGCCGCTCTCGCTCGGCTGCCCGGTCTCGCCCGGCGCGATCTGCGGCGTCGCGGGCGCGCCACCCTGTCCGATTTCGTTCTTCATCTTGGCCAGCTCGTCATCCACGGCAGGCTGGCTGGAGAGCTGCTTGAGCTGGCGATCGATGTCGTCTTCGCCGGACCCGAGCTGGGTGATGTCGTCGAAGGTACCGGCCGCTTCCAGCTCGGACACCGCGTCGGCGCGAGCTTTCATGTTTTCGGTCTTGTCGACCGCTCGCTGCATGGCCAGCCCCACGTCGGCCATCTGCTCGCCGACGCCGGTGGCCGCCTCGGAGATCCGCACCTGCGCCTCCGCGGCCGAGTACTGGGCCTTGATGACCTCCTTCTTGGTGCGGAACGCTTCGATCTTCGCGCGCAGCTTCTGCTCGGAGTCGGTCAGCTTCTGCTGCTGCTCTTCGAGTTCTGAGACCTGGGTGTCCAGCGACTGCAGCTCGGTCTGGGCGACGTTCTTGCGTTCGAGCGCCGCCCTGGCCAGATCCTCCTGACCGGCCGAGACCGCCTGGCGGGCCTGGGTGTCGAGCTTGACCACGCTCTGCTGCAGCGTGCTCTCCTGCATCTGCAGGCGCTTCTTGGCCGTCACCACGTCGGCGATGCCCTTCTTGACGTTCTGCAGCTGTTCGACCTGCTTCTGGTAGCTGTAGTCCAGAGTCTCGGCTGGGTCTTCGGCCCGATCCAGCAGCTTGGAGACCTTGGCCTTCACGACTGTAGACATGCGCCCGGTGAGGCCGGCCATCTGATCCTCCTATTGCTTTTCCACGGGACGACCGATCTGAGCTCGGCCAACACCATCAAGCGTAGCCGACCGGTAGCCGACCGCGAGCGCTCAGAGCCCGAGGGGGTGGCGGACGGTGTATCCGGCGTTGGCCGGACGCAGCGGACGCCATCGTGGGCCCTGCTGGTTGGACGGGTCGTCCGCGGCGCTCGTGTCGAGCCGCAGCCCGGCCACCGTCATGTACGCGTGTTCGGGGTTGGAGAAGACCGTGACCCAGCGCCCGATGCCATGCGAGCCCCAGAGCATGAATTCGGAGGAGTCCTGCGGCGTGCTCAGCAGGCTGGCGCCGTGCAACGCGAAGGAGACCGTTCCCGAGCAGTCATAGCCGGGCGAGGTGAAGGACGCGTGCCCGCCGCCGAAGATGTAGGGCAGGCCGATGATCTGGTTGGACGTCCAGACCATCTGCTGGACTGCCGCCGGAGCCGACATCGGCGCGGCCGCCACACCGCTGACGTAGCGGGCCCGTGAGCCGGGGACCAGCAGCTCGGGCGTGGCGACGGTGGTGACGCCAACGGCGCTGCCGCCGGTTGCCGGGCTTACCTGACCGGCCGTGGCGATGGGCTGGTAGGGGACGACTTCGCCCGTGGCCGTCTTCTCATAGACCGCGCCCGTGTAGGCCATGCTGGAGGAGTGCGAGGTCACCGGCGAGAGGTGCAGCGGGGCCGATGCGGGAGAAGTGCTCGGAGTGGTGGTGGTGGTGGTGCCGGCGGATGCTCCACCGGTGCTGGCGGCGAGGGCGTTGGACGCGCCAGTCGCCGCGATCGTCAGGCTGCAGAAGACTGCGCTGAGAATGCGAAACCGCAAAACAACAACCTCTTTCGTCGGCCTGCGGGGTTAGCTGACGGGCTAGCGCTGAAAGAGCCTGCGCTCCTCACGGTCCTACCGTGAGGTTCGCCCCAACAACTTGGGTCCCCCGTTCCCTGACTCCTAGTCAAGGACTCGGCGTTCGAGACGGCACGCTAGCAAACTGCAATGACGCTTGCAGCGGTTGCACGTCATTTCGCACGTTCTCCCCGCAAATGCAGGCCTTCTCAAGCGGTGCGCCGCGACCCCCGGCGGTCGCGGCCGCTCGCGCGGGGCCGTCTGAGCCTCGCGCGCGCCCGCTCGCGCCAGCAAAGCAAGCCCCAGGCGCCGCCCCGGCCGCCGCAATCGCGCTCCGACACGCTCGCTAGTGTCCCGGCCAGATGCACGCCGCCTGGCTCCGACCGCTGCTCGCCGTGCTCTGCGTCGGCATCCTTCTCGCCGGGTGCGGAAAGGGGGCCTCCACGACGTCCACCGGCGGCGGACCGCTCGGCCAGCTCGCTCCCACCGCCGCTCCGGGCGCGGTCAGCGTGACCACCCGCAACACCACCCGCCTGGGGGGCGCCGACGCGGCCACCGACGCGGCGGCGGTCGCGCGCACCGTGTATCCCGGTCTCACGCCCGCCACGCGCCCCAAGGCGGTTGTGCTGGTCGATCAGCGCAACTGGCCGGCGGCGCTGGCGGCCTCGGCATTGGCCGGCGCACCGACGGGCGCGCCCATTCTCTACAGCGACGGCAACTCGCTGCCGGACGTCAGCGGGCAGGCCCTGCAAGCGCTGAATCCGCTCGGGGCCCCGGTGCTGGGCGGCGCACAGGTGCTCCGGATCGGGACCTCCGCGGCAGTGCCGAAGGGCTACCGCACGCAATCGCTGTCCGCTGGCCAGCCTGCTGTGGCGGCGGCTGGGATCGAGCGGCTGCTGGGACGCGCCGACGGCCGCGCTCCACGCCAGGTGATCGTCGTGCCCGCGAACGCCACGCCGGCGCTCGCCATGCCCGCGGCCGGGCTGTCCGCCGAGAGCGGCGCGCCGATCCTGTTCGTCGAGAAGGCGCGCGTGCCCGCCGAGACGGCCGCGGTGCTCGCCAGCCTGCACCGGCCGTCCATCTACGTGATCGACTCCACCGAGATCGGCAGCCCGACGCTGGCCGAGCTGCGCAGCTTCGGCGCGGTCACCGAGATCGCCGCTGCCGCGCCCGGCGCAGCGGTCAGTGCCGCGGGCAACGCGATCGCGCTCGCGCGCTTCACCGACGGGCGGTTCGGCTGGGGGGTCAAAGAACCGGGTCACGGCCTGGTGTTCGCCAGCGCCGCGCACCCGCTGGACGCTCCTGCCGCCGCCTCGCTCTCGGCCACCGGCGACTACGGGCCGCTGCTGGTGCTGGAAAGCCCCGCGCAGCTCCCGCTCGCGCTGGTGAGCTACCTGAAGGACATCCAGCCCGCCTACACCGCCGCGTTCGACTTCCGGCCCGTCAGGGGCGTCTACAATCACGGCTGGCTGATCGGCGACGAACACGCTATCTCAGCGGTCACACAGGCCGAAATCGACTCCCAGCTCGAGATCAGCCCGCGCAGACCGAGCACCGAAGAACCGTCCGTCTCCCAAGTCGAATAGCAGCTATCCCAGAGGCGAAATGAGCCAAGCCGAGGACCCCCGCCGTCTGAGCCGCAAGCAGAGCGCCCACGAGGTAAGCGTCGAGGACGTGCGCCAGCTGATGGGCGCCTCCACCCCCCACTTCGCCCTGCAGCTGCGCAACAGGATCGCCAACCTGATCGCCGGCCTCGACCCCGCTCATCCCGCCCGCCTGGAAGGCGAGCGCGAGATCGCACGTCTGGAGCAACTGGGCTTCAGCGGCGAGACGCGCGGCGAGGGCGCGAACGAGGGCGAGCGTCCGCTGCCCTCGCTGAACCTCGCGGCCGCGCCCCCGGCCGCCTGAGGCCCGCCCGCCCGGAGCGGCTTCCGCCAGCCGCCTGAGCGCCGTGCGCCCGGAGTGCCTGCCGCCCCCCCTGCCTGAGCCCCGCCCGCCTGCGCGCTTCAGCGCTTGCCGGCGAACGTCCGCTCGCGGCGGGCGTCCAGGAAGCGCAGGCGCAGCAGTTTGAACAGGAACGTGACCAGCAGGCCGTCGATCAGCAGCAGCGGGATGTTCAGCCAGCGCGGCACCTGCGTGAACGCGGCCACCAGCAGCACCACGATCGAGTGAAACGCGATCGTCGGCAGCAGCGCCAGGATCAGCGTGTGCGAGCGGTAGCCGCTGAGGTGCTCGCGCAGCGTCACCTCGACCGTGCCGATGGCAACCGCAGCAAGGCTCGCCAGCAGCGTAGGCCCGCCGCTTGAGAAGCCCCCCGAGTTGAGACGGCGGAAGCCGATGATGGTGCCGATCGCGCCGACCAGGATCAGCAGCTCGGACAGCGGCAGCGGATGCCACGGCGCGTGCGGGCGCTCGCCCACGGACATCGGATCTCTGTAGGCGCCCGGCTCGCTCCGTGCGGGCCTGCGGCTGGTGCGGGGCTCCTGCGTGCCCGAGGCGGCCGGTGCGCTCGGGCGCCGCTTGCGCGAGCGTCCCCGCCGCCCGGTGTTGCGCTTCGCCACGGCGTTAGGTTAGAGGCCAGGCCGAGGTTGGCTGCACGGCATTGACGTCGATCGTAGCGCCTATCCTGTGGCGGGTGTCACCGCTCCCATCCCCCGCCAGACCCGAGGGCGCGGGCATCCCCGACAGCGAGCTCGCGGGCCCCTTCCCGGTCGGCGAGTACGCGGCGGCGCTGCGGTCCAAGCTGCGCTCGTTCGCTCGCGTGCAGGTGATCGGAGAGCTCGTCAACCTGCGCCCCTCCCGGGCACGGATCTACTTCGAGCTGCGCGACGCCGGCGGCGCCGTCCCGTGCAGCGCCTGGCGCCAGGACTGGGAGGCGATGAGCGCCCGTGCGGGCGGCGCACCCACGGAGGGCATGCAGGTGGTGGCGGCCGGCGGCTGCGACTACTACCCGGGCAGCGCCACCTCCTCCCCCGGCTTCTCCTTCGCGGTGCTCGACCTGCGGGTGGCGGGCGAGGGAGACCTGTTGGCGCGGATCGAGCGCCTGCGCAGAGCGCTCGACGCCGAGGGCCTGCTGGCCAACCAGAAGCTGCTGCCCAGGCCACTGCTGCCGCGCACGATCGGCGTGGTCACGGGCGAGGGCGGCAAGGCGCGCGACGACGTTCTGGCCGCGCTCGGCCGCCGCGGCTGGGCGGGGCGGCTGGTGTGGGCGTTCACCCCCGTGCAGGACCGCCACGCCGCGCCCGCGATCGTGCGGGCGCTTGGCGATCTGGCGGCGGTGGCCGAGGTTGACGTGGTGATCGTCGCGCGCGGCGGCGGCTCGCTGGCGGACCTGCTGTGCTTCTGCGACGAGACCCTCTGCCGCACCGTTGCCCTGCTCGGAGTGCCCGTGATCGCCTCGGTCGGGCACCACACCGACCACACGCTGCTCGACGACGTGGCCGCCGTCAGCTGCTCCACCCCCACGCACGCCGCCGAGGCGGCCGTGGGCGTGGACTGCCGCAGGGCTCGCGCCGATCAGCTGGCCGCCGCCGGGCGCCTGCGCGAGCACGGCCGCCGAGCGGTCCTCTCGCGCGCCCGCCAACTGGCGATGCTCTCCCGCGCCCCCGCGGCGCACCTGGAGCGCCAGCGCGCGCGCCTGCACCAGCAGGTGCGCGAGATCCGGGCGGGATCCCGCCGCCGGGCCGAGTCCGAGCGCCGTGCGACCGAACGACGCGCGACGGTCTTGCAGCGCAAGGCCAGCTCCTCGATCGCCGACTGCCGCGAGCGCCGTCCCCGCGAGCTCGAGCGCCTGGCGCTCGCGCTGGCGGGCCACGACCCGCAGCGCACCCTCGAGCGCGGCTACGCGTTGGTTCAGTCCCCGCAGGGCGATCCGATCCTCACAGCGGCCGAAGCGCGCAAGACCGGCGCGCTGCGCCTGCGCTTCGCCGACGGGGTGCTGGCGGCAAAGGTGCAGCGACCGTGAGCGAGCAGCCGGAGCGGCCGGAGCAGTCCGAGCAGCCGAAGCAGCCCGTGCCGCACGGCGCGCCGGCGGCGCTCCACCCGCAGACCTACGAGGCTGCGGCCGCGCGCGTCGAGGAGATCATCCGTCGGCTGGACTCGGGCGAGGCCAGCCTCAACGAGACGCTCGAGCTGGTGAGCGAGGGCAAGACCCTGATCGAGCTGTGCGCGAGCGAGCTGACGGCGGTGGGCGATGCGCTGGAGGAGTTGCGCCTGGACGAGCTGGTGGCCCGCCTTGAAAGCGACGCCTCGGCATGAGCACCTGGCAGGCGCTGGCGGAGCTCCCCGTGAAGATCGAGGGCTACTCGCTGGAGGGGTTACAGGCCACCGTGTCCAGCGACTTCGAGCGTAAGAGCACGCTCATCAGGCTGCACGGGCGCGGCGCGGAGGGCGTCGGCGAGGACGTCACCTACGACTCCGCCGACCACGACATCCTCCAGGCGACAGGCCCGACGCTGGCGCTCGCGGGGAGCTTTACGCTCGCCTCCTTCACCGAGCGCCTGGCCCAGCTCTCGCTGTTCCCCGAGCCTCCGCAGCGTGAGGTCTCGGGCCGCTACCGGACGTGGGCGTATGAGTCGGCGGCGCTCGACCTCGCCCTGCGCCAGGCGGGCACGACGCTCCACGAAGCGCTCGGGCGCGAGCCTGAGCCGGTGCGCTTCGTGGTCTCTCTGCGCCTGGGCGAGCCGCCGTCGCTGGAGCCGCTGCGCCGGCGCCTGGAGCTGTATCCGGGGCTGCGCTTCAAGCTCGACCCGACCAGCTCCTGGGATCAGGCGCTGATAGCCGAGCTGGTGGCAACGGGCGCGGTGGACTCGGTGGACTTCAAGGGCCTGTACGTGGGCTCGATCGTGGACCAGCCCGCCGACCCGCTGCTGTACCGCCGCGTGGCTGAGGCGTTCCCGCACGCCTGGATCGAGGATCCGGCGCTGACGCCCGCGACCGACGCCGTGCTCGCCCCCCACCGCGAGCGCTTCTCCTGGGATGCGCCGATCCACTCGATCGCGGACATCCAGTCGCTGCCCTACCCGCCGCGAATGGTCAACATCAAGCCCTCGCGGCTGGGCGGGCTGCGCAGTCTGCTCGACGCCTACGACTACTGCGCCGAGCTCGGTATCGGCAACTACGGCGGCGGGCAGTTCGAGCTGGGCGTCGGCCGCGGGCAGAACCAGTATCTGGCGTCGCTGTTCCACGCGGATGCGCCCAACGACGTGGCGCCGAGCGGCTTCAACCTCCCCACCCCACCCTCCGGGCTGCCGTCGAGCCCGCTCGCGCCGGCGCCCTCCCCGGTCGGTTTTCGCTGGGGCTGAACGGCTGCGCGGGCGCAACTTCTGTGCCGCGCACAGGTTTGCCAAGAGAGAGCCGATAACGTCAGATTCCGCCGATCGGGCGCGTTGGCCGTCCGAGACGAATGGAACGACGCTCGGCGCAGAAGGGGTTTTCGTGATCTTGGCGAGCACAGCCGCCCACAAGCGATCGACGCTTTTCGCCGCAGCGCTCGCTGCGCTGGTGCTGGGCGCGCTCGGCGCGCGCACGCCCTCGGCCACAGGCGCCGGCGCCGGCGCCGGCGGCACGCAGGCCGCGGGCCCCACCTCCGGCTCCTCGCCCACGAGCCGCCCGACGCGCTCCTCCGGCCTGCACGTCAAGTCCGTGCGCATCACCGCCGTCAGCTGCACCCCCACGGCGCGCTGCAGCACCAACCCGCATCACGTCTCCACCCACGGCACGCTGCTGCTGCAGGGCGTGGGGCTGCAGGCCGGCATGGTCGTGGCCTTCCCGAAAGCCCCCGGCGCGCGGATCAGCCGCACCTCGCCCGCCGCGCGGCTGCGCACGGCGAGGGGCGCTCTGCTCGTCACCGTCCCCGCCAGCGCCCACTCCGGGCGCATCATGGTGCTGCTCAGCCACAGCCGCTACACCAGCTCCTACGGTCCCATCTCCGTCTACCGCCACGCGCTGCATCCCCCCGCTCCCGCCGTGACAGCACCCGCGACCGTGGGTGCTCTCGCCAGCGGAACCGCCCTGGACGGACAGGGCATGTGGATCTGGTACGTGAACCGCTCCAACGGCGGCAGCGTCGCCTCGATCGTGGCCCAGGCCCACGCGGCGGGGGTGACCACGCTGTTCATCAAGAGCTCGGACGGATCGAGCAACTACTGGAGCCAGTTCTCGCCCCAGCTCGTGCAGGAACTGCACGCCAACGGTCTGAAGGTGTGCGCCTGGCAGTACGTCTACGGCACGAGTCCCGCCGGCGAGGCCAACCTCGGCGCAAAAGCGGCGAGCGACGGCGCCGACTGCCTGGTGATCGATGCGGAGGCAGAGTACGAGGGCCACTATGCCGCCGCGCAGACCTACATCGCCGACCTGCGTGCCAAGGTGGGTGCCAGCTATCCGGTGGCGCTCGCCTCCTTCCCCTACGTCTCCTACCACCCGTCGTTCCCCTACTCGGTGTTCCTCGGCCCGGAAGGCGCCCAATACAACGCGCCGCAGATGTATTGGAAGGACATCGGCGTCTCCGTGGACACGATCTACGCCAACACCTACATCGCCAACCGCATGTATGGCCGCCCGATCTTTCCGCTGGGGCAGACCTACGGCGGGATCTCCTCCTCCGATCTGCTGCGCTTCCGCGAGGAGGCCGTCGACTACGGCGCCACGGGCACCTCCTACTGGGACTGGCAGGAAACGGGTGCCAGCGGCTGGAGCACACTGGCCGCACCGATGTCCGCGCTCACGAGCGTGACGCCTAACATCTCCTACCCGGAACTGAGCAGCGGCAAGAAGGGCGACCAGGTGCTGTGGATGCAGGAGCACCTGGCGAGCGCCATCTCCACGCAGGAAACCAGCGGCACCTTCGACTCGCAGACGGCGGCCAACCTGGGCGCCTTCCAAACCGCCCACGCCATCCCCGCGAGCGGCGTGACCGACGCGGCCACCTGGGCGGCGCTGCTGGCCCTGCCCCCCGTCGCGGTCAATTGGACAGGGGGCGGACCGAGCGGCTGAGGCTGAGACTCCAAGTCCAGCCGGCGCAGCTGAGAGTCAGACCCGCTGGATCAGCGTGCCCGTGCCGAGGCCGCCGCCGCAGCACATGGTGACGAGCCCGATCTCCTTGTCGGAGCGCTCCAGCTCGTGCAGCAGCGTGGTGATCAGCCGCGCGCCGGTGGAGCCGAGGGGGTGCCCCAGCGCCATCGCGCCGCCGTTGACGTTCACGCGGTCCATGTCCGGGCTCAGCTCGCGCCGCCAGGCGGCCACAACGGGGGCGAACGCCTCGTTGATCTCGAACAGGTCGATGTCATCGATCTTCATGCCGTTGCGCTCCAGGATTTTCCGCGTCGCGGGAATCGGGCCCTCGAGCATTTTCACGGGGTCACAGCCGACGGTCGTCTGGTCGACGAACCGCGCGCGCGGGGTGAGCCCGAGCGCCTTGGCCTTCTCAGCGGCCATCAGCAGCACCGCGGCGGCGCCGTCGGAGATCTGGGAGGCGTTGCCCGCGGTGATCTTGCCGTCCGGCTTGAATGCCGGCTTGAGCTGCGACAGCGTCTCGAGGCTCGTTTCGGGGCGAATGCCCTGGTCGGTGACGAACTGCTCGCCGCCCACCGTCATCGGCACGATCTCACGCTCGAAGCGACCCTCCTCGGTGGCCTGATGGGCGAGCCTGTGCGAGCGCACCGCCAGCTCGTCCAGCTCGGAGCGGGAGATCTCCCACTGATCGGCGATCATCTCCGCGCCGAGACCCTGGCCGACGAGGTTGTGCTTGGCCATCAGCTCGGGGGTGAACGCGTAGCCGAAGTCCTCCTGGGTCTTCATGCCGGCGGCAAACGGCAGGTGGCCCATGTGCTCGACGCCCGAGCCGATCATCGCGTCATGTACGCCGGCGGCGATCAGGGCCGCGGCGAAGTGGACGGCCTGCTGGGCGGAGCCGCACTGGCGGTCGACGGTCGTTCCCGGCGTCTCGATCGGCAGCCCCGCCTGCAGCCAGGCGTTGCGGGCGATGTTGAAGCCCTGCTCGCCGAACTGCTGCACGCACCCGGCGATCACGTCCTCGACCTCTGCCGCGTCGATGCCCGAGCGCTCGATCACCTCGGTGTAGGTCTTCGCCAGCAGCGTGTTGGGGTGGGTGTCCTTGTAGTAGCCCTTCTCCTTGTGCCCGCGCCCGATCGGGGTGCGAACGGCCTCCACGATCACTACTTCGCGGCCCTCTGGTTGCCTCATGTCAGGAGTCCTCCTACGGTGTGTTGCCCAGCGGAATATGGAGAGGATCCCGAGGGGACCCAGGTGATCGGGGCGCTTCTGGGAAAATGCCCGGACCCTGTACCGCGTACTGTACCGCCTCAACGTCCTAGATTGACTGGTCAGTCAACCAGGACCGGCCCTCACCCCCCCGGACCGGCCCTCACCCCGAAAGCGAGCAAAGGAGCACCGTGATCAAACGCCTTGCCGTTGCCGGAAGCGGCGCAATCGCCTGCGGTCTGGCCTCCACAGCAGCCCATCACGGGCCCGTGCTGCTGCTCGCCCGCACGACTGACTCCGCCGACCGTGCGCGCACAACGGTGGAGAAGACGCTCGTCAGGCTGGGCGCGGAAGTGGACCCTGATCACGTGCAGATCGTGACCGACCCGCGCGAGCTGGCGCACGCCACGTTCGTGGTCGAGGCGGTGGTCGAGGACCACGACGTCAAGGCACGACTGCTCGCCGAGCTCGACGGCATCCTGGACGCCGAGGCGATCCTCGCGAGCACCACCTCCTCGCTGTCGGTGGAGCGCTTGGCCGAGGCCAGCGGACGCCCCGACCGCTTCCTCGGCCTCCACGTCTTCAACCCGGTCACCAAGATGAAGCTGGTCGAGCTGGTGTTCCCGGAGGCGGCCAGCGCCAAGACACGCAGGCGCGCGCAGGCGCTGTGCGAGAGCTTCGAGAAGATCCCCGTGGAGGTTCCCGACTTGCCGGGCTTCGTGGTCAACCGGCTGCTGTTCCCCTACCTCTTCAGCGCCGTGCGCCTGGTGGAAGAGACGGGCATGGATCCCGCGGACGTGGACACGTGCATGCGACTCGGCGCCGGGCATCCGATAGGACCGCTCGCCCTGCTGGACTTCGTGGGGCTGGATGTCGCCAAGGCGATCGGCGAGACGATCGGCGAGACGATCCCCGCGCACCTGGAGGCGCTGTTCGCGGAAGGGGCGCTGGGACGCAAGAGCGGGCGCGGGCTGCACGACTACTGAGGCGCCCGGCGAGGAGCGCCCGGCGCGAGGTGTCCCGGCGCAAAGGCCCGATCAGGGACGCGCCGATGCGGGAGCGCCCCGTGAACATTTATGCATCCTGAGGTGATGTTTAGCTGCCATTCATCAACGTGGCGATACTTGTTCATGCGACGTCAAAGTCGCATCGCACACCCGCCTCCTCCCAGTGCACACGATCCGGTCCGCCCCCCCCGCGGGCCGGACGTGTTTAAGGCCCGTTCTCGCGTGCTTCGCGCGGCGGCGTGGGTCGGCGCTCGCGGATGCGCACCGCCTCGATGCGATTGTCGCTGACCGACTCGACCCTGATCGAGAAGCCGTCCGCGTTGACCGTGTCGCCGCGGCGCGGCAGCCGTCCCAGCTCGGCGAACACGAAGCCGCCGATCGAGTTGTAGGCGTCGCTGTCCACCGGCAGGTCCAAGCCGTAGTCCGCCAGGTCGGTGATGGCGACGTGCCCGCGCACGAACCAGTCGCCGTCGGCCAGCCTGCGGATCTCCCCGGTGCTCGGATCGGTCTCGTCGGCGATCTCTCCCACGACCTCCTCGATGATGTCCTCGACGGTCACCACGCCGACCACGCGGCCATACTCGTCCACGACCACCGCCATCGAGGTGCGCTGGCGCTGCAGGTCCGCCAGTAGGTCGTCCAGCGGCTTGGTCTCCGGCACGATCAGGGCGTCATGGACGATCGGCTCGACCGCCGAGTGCGGACCGTCCTGCATCAGCTGGCGCACGAGCTCGCTGACATGCACGAGGCCGCGCACGCGATCGCGGTCTTCCTCTTCGGTGACGAGCAGGCGCGTGTGCCCGCTGGAGACGCACAGCCGCAGCGCGGTCTCGACATCCTGCGAGGTGTCGATCGTGACGACCGCGGGGATCGGCGTCATCACCTGGCGCGCCTCCTGCTCGTGCAGGTGGAAGACACCTGTGAGCATCCCCGCCTCGCCCGGATCGATGTGCCCCCCCTCGTGGGACTCGGCGATCAGGCGCTTGAGCTCGTCAGAGGATCCGCCGCGGCGCTCGAGGCTCATGTCGACGCCGAGCAGGCGCAGGATGCGATCGGAGACCGCCGTCAGCGCCACGATGATCGGATGGAAGACGGCGCTGAAGGTCCGCAGCGGGCGGGCGACGCGGCGAGCGACCGCCTCGGCGCGGTCGATCGCGTAGAACTTCGGCACCATCTCCCCCGCCACCAGCTGCGCCGAGGCGATGATCACGAAGGCAACGGTCACGGCCACCGCCACCGCCACGCCGTGGCTGATCGTGCTCCCGAGCGCGCCCTTGAGGATCGAAGCGAGCGCGGGCTCGCCCAGGGCCCCGATCCCGATCGAGGTCATGGTGACGCCGATCTGGACGGCTGAGATGTATTCGTTGACGTTGCCGAGCTGCTCCAGCGCGAGGGTGGCCCCCTTTGCGCCTTCGTCGCGCATGACTTCAAGGCGCGCACGGCGCGAGCGCACGAGCGCGTACTCGGCGATCACGAAGAATGCGTTGATGGCGACCAGCAGCGCCGCGAAGATGAGCTTGAGGCCGTTCACGCCGGCCCGGCGATCCCCGCAGCGTGGTCATGGCCTGGACGCGCATCCCGGCGGGTGCGACCGTGGCGTAGGCGACCCGTCAAGGCCGCGCTACTTCGGGGAGGATCTTCGTCGTCGTTCATCGCGCTGGTCGACCCCCCAAACCTAGCAAGGGCGATGGTCAGAGCCGGGATGGCGTCTCTCCGGATCAGGCGAGACGGTCGATCTGGCCGGCCAGCTCGAAGTCCGAGTCGGTGAGGCCGCCCTCGGAGTGCGTGGAGAGCGTCAGGCGGACCTTGTTCCAGCCGTGGAGCAGGATGTCGGGGTGGTGGTTGGCCGCCTCGGCGAGCGCGGCGACGCCGTTGACGAATGCGAGCGCAGCGGCGAAGTCGGCGAACGTCCACTGGCGCACGATCGCGGAATGCTCGCCTCGCTGCCAGTGCTCGGCGGCCGCCAAGCGCTGCTCGACCTCGGCGTCGGTGAGCTTCGTCATCGAGCTCGAGGTTATCTCGATCCTCCCGCGCGTACAGTCAGGGGGTGCGCATCGTGAGCCTCGTCCCCCACGCCACCGAGCTGCTGTTCGCGCTCGGCCTCGGCCCGGAGCTGGTGGCGGTCACGCACGAGTGCGACCATCCGCCGGACGCGCTGAAGCTCACGCGGGTCACGCGCGACGTGCTGCCCGGCGGCCTGAGCGCGGCCGAGATCGATGCGGCGGTGCGCGAGCACACGTTGGCGGGCGAGGCAATCTACGAGCTCGATCGGGAGACGCTCGCCGCGCTGGAGCCCGATCTGATCGTCACGCAGGCGCTGTGCCCGGTGTGCGCCGTCTCCTACGACGAGGTGGCGGCGCTCGCGCGCGAGCTGCCCTCGAGGCCTCGCGTGATCGCCCTGGACCCCAAGACGCTGGGCGAGACGCTCGGCGACGTGCGCACGATCGCGCAGGCGACCGGTCGGCGCGATCGCGGCGTGGAGCTCGTCCAGGACGCCGCCGCGCGGGTCGATCGGATCAAGCTCGCCGTGCGCGCCGAGCGGCGCCCGCGCGTGGCCGCGCTGGAGTGGCTCGATCCGGTGTTCGTGGCGGGCCACTGGACTCCACAGCTGATCGAGCTGGCCGGGGGCACAGACGTCCTGGGCCTCCCGGGAGAGCCTTCAGGGACGGTCAGCTGGGAGGCGGTGGCGGCAGCGGAGCCGGAGATCGTGGTGGTGATGCCGTGCGGATATGACGCGACGCGCGCGCATACCGAGGCCGGCGCGCACGCCAGTCAGCTGGCGACGCTGGGCGCCCGTCGGGTCGTTGCGGTCAACGCGTCCGCCTACTTCTCCAGGCCCGGCCCGCGGCTGACGGACGGACTGGAGCTGCTGGCCCACATCCTGCATCCGCTGCGCGTTACCCACCCGCCGCCGGGCGCGCAGGCGCTGGAGGTCCAGCCAGCGCTCGCCCGCGGCGACGCTTAGGCCGCTCAGGCGATTCCGGCGCCCGAGACGCCCGCGACGGTGATCGCCCCGATCACGGCCACCGCGCACAGCGCCAGGCAGCCGGCGAAGCCGAGCACGGGCAGACGTCGTGCGTCTGCGGTCCGGAGCGCAAGCCCGGCCAGGGCGCCGCC
Organism: Solirubrobacteraceae bacterium; assembly: GCA_036743695.1. Lineage (GTDB taxonomy): Bacteria > Actinomycetota > Thermoleophilia > Solirubrobacterales > Solirubrobacteraceae > Palsa-744. The sequence goes on from DAINPC010000004.1 coordinate 22,452, forward strand.
GATCAGCCCGCCGACGTGAGCGCCGACTGAGATGTTGGCGAAGGTGAAGCTGAAGATCAGGTTGATCACGATCAGGCCGCCGATGCCGGACTGCATCACGCTCACCCGCCGCGCTCGCAGCTCGACGACCGCCGCCCCCATCAGGCCGAACACCGCGCCCGAGGCGCCGAGGCTCGGCGCAGCGGTGGCGAACAGGGCTCCGAAGGATCCGGCGAGCAGGGAGGTGAGGTAGATGGCGGCGAACCTGCTGGAGCCGATGGCCGGCTCCAGCATCATCCCCAGCAGGTAGAGCAGATACATGTTGAAGCCGATGTGGATCAGGTTCTCGTGCAGGAAGGCGCTGCTGACGAGCCGCCAGTACTGGTGACCTTCGGCGATGGCCGCGCGGTAGAGCACGCCTTCGTCGATCACCGTCCCGTGGATGCCCGTGCCGGTCGGCGAGACCTGCCCCTGCTCGGTCAGGAACGCGACGATGTTGATGGCGATCAGCGCGTAGGTGGCGCGCGGGATGCTGGAGATGTCGCGCATGCGCATCACCCTGGTGCGCTGTTTGGAGCACTCGGGGCAGCGCATTCCCACGGCCGTCGTGGTCATGCACTCCGGGCAGATGGATCGACCGCAGTTCGAGCAGGAGACCCCCGTCTCGCGCGAGGGGTGGCGGTAGCACGTGGCCATTGCGAGCAGGAGCCTATCTCGGCTCCTCAGCGCTCCCGCTGCTCAGCGATCGCCGAGCAGCTTGCGGGTCTCGCGGCCGAGGTCGCGCATGGCGCGCTCGGCGGTCTCGCGCACGCCGCCCAGATAGGGCGCCGAGCTGCGCGTGCGCTGGCGCGCGCGCAGCAGGACGAGCGCCGCGCCGGCCGCCCCCCCGACCACCACGGCGGCGGCGGGACGCCCCCAGTTACGCGGGTCGCGCATCGCCGAGAGCTCCCATGCCTCCAGCTCGTCCACGGCCATGGCGGTGATGCTCGTGAGGGTGCTCTCCAAACGCTCCGCCAGGTCGGCCGGCGGCTCGACCGGCGCGAGCGCTTCGTGCAGCAGGCCCTCGAAACTGAACGCCGCCTCACTCATCAGGCCCGCCCCCGTTGGACTCCGCCGAGGCCACGCCGGCGGGCCGGCCGCTGCGCGAGCCCTCCCGACCGTCGCCACGATCGCCCACCAGCTCTTCCAGCTGCTTGATGGCGCGATGGATCAGGACCTTGGTGGCGCCATCCGAGCGCCCCAGCGCGCGAGCGATCTCGCGGTTGTCCATGCCGAGGGCAAAGCGCATGATCAGCGCCTCGCGCCGGTCGTCGGGGAGCATCCGCACCCCGTCGAGCACCCGGCTCAGCTCGTCGCGGCCCTCCACCAGCTGCTCGGTGGTGTGCAGGGCGGTGAGCGTGGTCGTCTCGTCGATCGGCGAGGCGGGCTTGCGCGAGCGGTCGCGGTAGAGGTTGGCGGCGAGGTTGTGGGCGATGCGGATCAGCCAGGGCCGCAGCGGGCGCCCATGCGACTCGCGCTGCGCGCGCTCGAAGTGGCGGTAGGCCTGCAGGAAGGTCTGCTCGGTGAGGTCCTCCGCGTCGTGGTGGTCGCCCACCCGGTAGTAGGCGTAGCTGTAGACGTCGCGCAGGTGGGCGCGGTACAGGTCCGAGAACTCCGCGTCGAGCTGCGCCTTGGACTTCTGACTGACTTGCTCGGCCACTCATTGCACCCTACCCATGCGCCGGCGCGGGCACTCAGGCCGCGCGCGAGATCTCGCGCGGTCGAGTCTCTCCAGCGGCCTCCATGGGGCGAGCCTTGACGCCGCCGAGCCAGTCCCACTGAAGGCGAACGCACGCCCAGATGCGCTCGGTGACGGCCCCGGGGACGTTGGGCGAGGAGCGCTTGACCGTCGGGAACAGCAGCGGGCGCCCCGCGCGGATCCTGACCTTGCGCGGCCGGATGCGCCAGCCCCTGCGCACGTCCTGCGTGCCGATCACCGCAATCGGCGCCACCGGCGCGCCGGTCTCCAGCGCTAGGCGCCCCACGCCGCGGCGGGGTTCGCCGAGCGGTCCCGGGCGCACGCGCGTGCCCTCGGGAAAGACCACCACGCAGTCGCCGCGTTCGAGGATCGCCCGCGCCGTGTCCATCGCGTCGTGGTCGCCCGCGCCGCGATCCACCGGGAAGGCGCCGAGCGCGTTCAGCACCCACGCCTGCCAGCGCTTCTCGAACAGCTCCCGCTTGGCCATGTAGTAGACCGGGCGGCGCACCATCGTCCCGATCACGAACGGATCGAGGAAGCTGCGGTGGTTGGAGGCGAGCAGCAGCGGACCCGTACGCGGCAGGTGCTCACGGCCGATCCGCTCCATGCGGAAGTAGATCAGGAAGAACGGCACCAGAATCGCGCGCAGGACCCAGTAGAGCACCGGGTTCACGCCACGCGTGAGCGCCCGTTGGCGGAAGTCCTCGAGCTTCGCGCTCGATCCACGCGCCGTGTCGGCCGCCGCCGCTGCTGGGTCCGGCTGGCTGACGAGACGATCCATACCTCGCATACACCACCCGCGACCGCGCCGTTACAGTTGCTGGACGCTCGTCAACGCGCCGGAGTAGCTCAGCTGGTAGAGCACCTGTCTTGTAAAGAAGAGGTCACCGGGGGCTTTATACCTGCAAATCGCGGGGTTCCTCGCGTGGCGGCGGAAACTTTGCAGCAGCTTTGCAGCAGATTCGCGCGCCTCGGCCGCACTTCTTGACGAATGTAGCCAGGGGTTCCAGGCTCCCCGCGCGGGCTCTGCGAGACGCGCGCGGCGGGCTCAACATCACCCGTCTCCGAGCGCTTCACCGCTCCGTTCGAGCGGCGAGAGCAATCGGTTGGGGGGCGCGGCGCGATTGGCCCCGACTACACGATATGGCTGCCACAGATCATCTGCCCTCCGTGCTCAGCACGAGTCAGGCCGCGATCGAGCTCGGCGTCTCCGAGCGGACGCTGCGCCGCTACATACGGTCTGGGTTGATCGGCTTTCGCCGGCTGCCGGGCGGTCACTATCGGATCCCGCGCGAGGCGATCGCGGACTTCTGGAGAGAGCACGAACCTCGAGCCAAGCGCACGGGGCACCGTGCACCGCTCGTGGCCCGCCCGCGTCCGCGCGCGGGCCCACGGCCGAAGGCGGGCGCGAGCAGCAGGCGCCCCCGTCTGTCGGCTGAGGCGGCGCCGCGCTCTTACGAGATCCCGCCCGCTCAAGCGGCGGGGCTGCGCTCGCGGCCGAGGTGATGGCCGTGCTGCGCCCCACAACCACTTAGAACAGATGAAGGAGTGAGACGTTCATGGCTAGACCCTGGAAGAAGAATTGGCCGTATGTCGGGCGGCGGAGCAAGAGCTGGATCATCGGCTTCTACGACCACGAGGGCGTGGAACGCTCCAAAAGCTTCCCGAACGCCGCGCTCGCGCGGGAGTGGATGCGCGAATACAGCGTGTGCGAGCGTCGTGGCCCGGACAGCCTGCGCCGCTTTCTGCTCGATCTCGACGCGGCGGAGGCGAACGCCGAGGAAGGCCGCACGATCGGGGAGATCATCGAGCTGTACTTCGAGTGCGACGCCGACCCGGAGCTCGAGGGGGGTCTCGCGCCCGCGACGTTCGCCGGGTATCGCAACGCCGCCAACTGCCACCTGCTCGGGCATCCGATGCACAACCACAAACACGAAGTGACCGGCCGGGCGCGTTACGCGGTAGAGCTCGCCGGCCAGCCGGCCGCGAAGTTCAACGAGCCGCACGCGCCGCGCAAGTGGCGTGAGCAGATGCGCGCCGCCGGCGTCTCAGGAGGGCAGGTGCTTCGCTCTTGGCGGGTTCTCTCATCGGTGCTCAGCTGGGCGGCCGGCTCCTATCAGGTGCAGGAGATCTCGACCAACGGGTGCATCCTCGCCAACGAGCGCTCCTCCAGCCGGCGGCGCTCCGTTCGGCGAGGGAGCACCGGGATCGCCGCCCGAGGCCGCCGCCGCGGGTCGCAGATCCCAAGTTGGGCGCTCTCTCCGCAAGCGATCGAGGCGATCCGCGACGCCTGCCTCTCGCGCGTAGCGAGCCGTGATCGAATCTTCGCCGAGCGCGACGCGATGATCGTGAGCCTCCAGTATGGGCTCGCCGGTCGCAGCCAGGACGTGTTCGGGATTCGGTGGCGCTCGATCGGTGACTCCTTCGCCGACATCGTGGAGGTGATCAGCTGGGGCAAGCTCGACGAATGGGGCAAGACCGCCTTCAGCGCCTACCGGCGCACGGCGATCCCGGAGATCCTCTCGGAAGACCTGAAGCGCTGGCGGATCGCGCTACGCGAGTGGGGCCATCCGGCTCGCGATGAGGACTTCATCATCCCCGGCAACCTCGGCGGCGAGGACCTGGGAGTCCTCGATCCTCCCACGGGCGCCTGCCACTTCTCCCACAACATGATCCGCCAGTGGTGCCCAAGGTCCTTCAAGAAGGCGGTGAAGGTCGCCACTTGCGAGCCCGAGCTCAAAGACATCCTCGGGGCCACCCCCTACTCGATGCGCCGCGGCGGGATCAGCGTGCGTCTGCGCGCCGAGGACGCACAGACGGTCGCGAAGGAGTGCGGGACGAGCTTGCAGATGCTCGATGCCCATTACGCGTTCGCGATTGACGATCTCCGGAGGTTCGGCCCGCGACCGGTGGATATCGAGTGGCGCGAGGCGCGTGCGGCGCGGCGCGGCGGCGCACCAGAAAGCCCCCGCCTGCGGGTGGTGGCTTGACCGTCACGCGCGTTGATCAGGCCTGGCTCTCTCCTCACGACGCTGTGCAAGCATCTCGGAGGACGAGCCGAAGCACGACGCCTTCGGTCATCTGCTCGCAGGGGCAGCGACGCGCGTGGTTCACCACGGGCTCGAGGCCACTCGCTGAGAGCGCGCCGACGAGGCGATGCTCAACGCTGGCTGGATGGTGGCTCGCCGGGCGGGGACCGTGCCCCCCTTGCTACTGGGCTTCCTCGGCGAGGGTCGCGACCGTGCGCCAGTGCGCGGCGACGAGCGCGCTCGCCTGCTTGCTGGTGCCGGTGAACGCGGGCGCCATCCAGCCGGGTTCGTGCAGTTCGTAGGGGGGTTCTTCGGTGTGGACGTCCATCTCGGCGAACCCGTCGAGCCGCAGGCCCATGCCGACGATCGCTGCGGTGCTCGCCGGCGGGTAGCCGTAGAGCAGTCCGGCGCGCGCCCACCCGCCGGGGTCATTTGGCAGCGCCTCGGTGATCACGTCCTCGTCGCCAGCGAACGCGGTGAACGGCTGCGCCGCGTCGCGGCGCAGCTCTTCGCAGACGCGGGCGAGCACGGCCGGGTCATCGCAATCGGCGAGGTAGGCGCACCAGTCGCAGATCAGCGCCTCGACGTCGAGGCGGTCACCGACGGTGCCAGTCATCGCGATGACCAGCGTCCGCGGATTGGCGCCGCGGCGCAGCTCCATTCCGTTCTCGAGCATCGCGCCGGCCAGTGGCGCGATCTCGGCGGCGCTCGGGACGATCGTGAGCGGCTTGCCCCCAGCGCACAGTCGCGGCAGATCTTCGAGCACGCTCCGCGCCGTTCCGGCGGTGAGGTTCGCCGCATCGTGCGCGGCGCTGTGGAAGCGCGCGTCGATCCTCGGCGCGCGGTAGACGGCGTAGAAGCCGCCGCCGTGTCCTACAGCGAGCTGCTCGCTTCCGGCGGGGCACGGCGGCAGGCGATCAAGCGTCGGGTACCACATCAGCCGAGCGTCCGCGCGAGCGCGCGGTACAGGTCGGCTGGCTCGACACGCGCGCGCCCCCCACACTCGGCGAACCCGACGGCGGGCCGCGCACGGTCGAGCACCGTGCGCAAGGCACGGTTGAAGGCGAAGTACAGCGATTGCAGCTGGTAGATCATGGCTCGCTCCTCCCTATTCTCCAGGCCGCGAAGGACGACACCACGATGCCGGCGCTGACAGCGGCCGTCCGCTGTGTGGCGCGACGTGCGCGCAGCCGGCCGCATCACCAGCGGGCACTTCGTACAGGCCCGCAGATCACGTCAGATCGCGTCTACCCCCAAGCCTCGCAGAGTAGATCAACCTGCGCTCGGCGGGCGTTGGCGGTCGCGTCCACGCGAGAAGAGGCAGAGTGGCTTCGGATTGCATGACTGGTGGGTCGGACGATTCTTGTTCGCCGCCAGCGCTCATGGGTTAGACATCTAATCCGGCGGCGCCGGCCGGCTGCGTGGCCCGCGAGCCCGCAAGCCACTTCACTATCGGTGAGAGTGCCGCGCGTAGTTCCCACACGTCGGCGCCAGAAACCTCGAAGAACACGTCGGAACCGGCGTAAGTTGAGAAGACCACGTAAGCGCGCTTTTGTTGCTTCTTGAAGGCGAACGCGAATAGCCCCCCGGCAACCAGCCTCGGGACGGTAACCCGCGACTGGATGGCGTCTGGTCCCTCGATCTCGAGGCCGCTGACCTTGTCCCACTCAAGTACCGCAAGATCATCCTCGTCGCGCCTGTCGGCGCACACCCCCGCGGCCGGCCCTGCGCAAATGTCAAGCCAGAGCGGTTTCTGCCCCGGCTTGAGCCCCGGATGGCCGCCGAGGTGGGTCACGGGCAGCCCGACCGAGGGCATGTCCAACGGCGGGTCGGGCGGAAACTGATGCGACTCCCCGAGCAGGCCGGGCGGTTTCGCCGCAGGCGGAGTGGGTTCATAGCCGGGAGGGGGATACAGTTTGGCCGCGTCTGCCGGGCTTAGATTTTGCTCGCTGATGCTCACGTCGTAGGAGGTCGGGAGTCCGGGAATGAGCTCCTGTGCGCGCAGCGCCACCGGGTGATTGTGCGTGGCATCAGAGTACGAGATGCCGAGCTCGGCGGCTGTGGCCTGATAGATCTCTAGATGCCAGAGCGTCGGGTCCTTGTCGTGCATACTACTCCCGGCGAGTAAATAGGGGTCGTTTGTGGTAGTGTGGGGGTTGTGGAT
>DAINPC010000005.1:0-8074 GCA_036743695.1 Solirubrobacteraceae bacterium
TGAACGTGCTGCGCGGGGAGATGTCGCTGATCGGGCCCCGCCCGACGCTGCCGGCGCAGGTGGAGCAGTACGGCGAGCGCGAGCGCGGACGCCTAGCGCTGAAGCCGGGCATCACGGGCTGGGCGCAGGTCAACGGCCGTGCGACGCTGCCGTGGTCGCAGCGCATAGAGCTCGACCTCTACTACATCCAGCACCGCTCGCTGGCGCTCGATCTGAAGATCCTGTGGCGCACCGTGGCGATGGTGCTGGGCGGCTCGGATCTCTACAAGGGCAGCCACGGCGGCTGGGAGGGTGAGCTGTGAGCCCCCCGGCGGTGCTGCTGACGGGCGCGGGCAAGCGCTACGACATCGTCTCCTGCTTCGCCCGCCTCACCACCACGGTGGTGGCCGACCCCTCGCCGCTGGCGCCCGCCCAGTACGCGGCGCACGTGCGCACGGCGGTGCCGCTGATCGCCGACCCGGATTACGTGCCGGCGCTGGTGGAGCTGTGCGAGCGCCACGGCGTCGGCGCGGTGCTGCCGCTGACGGACCTCGACATCGAGGTGCTGGCCCACGCCAGGGAGAGCGGGCTCCTGCCCGCGCTGGTCCCGTCCAGCGCGGTGGCGCGCGCGGCGTATGACAAGTACGAGGCCCATCTGCTGCTCCAGCGGCTGTCGCTGCCCTCGCCGCCGACGGTCCTGCCGGAGGCGGATCTGGACGCGCTGGACTACCCCGTGATGGTCAAGCCGCGGCGCGGCTCGGGGGCGCGCTCGATCCACCTGGCGCGCGACGCGGCGCAGGCGCGCTTCTTCATCGACTACGTGCAGGAGCCGACGATGGTGCAGCGCGCGATGAACGGACCGGAGCTGTCGATCGACTGCCTCGGCGACCTCGAGGGACGCTGCCTGAACGCGATCCCGCGCACGATGCTGGAGTCGCGCGGCGGCGAGTCGATCAAGGGCGAAGTGGTCCACGACGGGGAGCTGATCGAGCTCGGGCGCCGGGCGATGGAGGCGCTGGGCGTATGCGGACCGGCGACCATCCAGGTGTTCCGCGACCCTGACGCCGGGCTCGGGATCACGGACGTGAACACCCGTTTCGGCGGCGCTTTCCCGGCCCCCGCCTACGCGGCCCTGGCGGGGCGCAGCTACCCCGAGCTGATCGTGCGCATGGCGGGCGGCGAGCGGATCGAGCCGCACGTGGGCGAGTTCAACGCGGGCAGGACCTTCACGCGCTACTACTGGCAGCTGGAGCTGGACGAGCAGCTGCGACCGACCGGCCGCGAGATCGTGCCCGGCGGTCCGCCAAACCCCCGCTGAGCTGGCCGCACGCACGGCAAGCGCCACAGGCGCGACCGCTGTGGGGCTAGAATTGCCTGCAGTGCCCACATTGCTCGCCGATCCCCCCCCTGCTCCAGCCAGCGAGCAGGAGAACGCCCACACGAGCGCTGGCGCTCCGCCACAGCCGCCTGCCGGCCTGGCGCAGCAGCCGGCGCCCGCCGACCAGACGTGCGCGGGCTGCGGCGCGCCGATGGCCCTGTCCCAGGACTGGTGCCTGCAGTGCGGCGCCGGCGCCCGCGGCAGCATCGGCTCGCCGGGCTGGCGCTCGACCGCCACGATCCTCGCGGTCACGGTGCTGCTCGCGCTGGGCGCGGCGGCGGCGGGCTATGCGGCGCTCAGCAAGAAGACGCCCAAGCCGCCCACGGTGACCACCACGGTCGCCCAGGCACCCGTGACCTCCGCCACGACCACGACGCCCACGATCACCACGCCCACAATCTCGACGCCGAGCACCTCCGCGAAAATCCCGCTGCCGTTGGGCACGACGGTCAAACCGCCGAAAATCCCGCTGCCGCTGGGGACGGGGGTCAAACTGCCGAAGATCACGCCGCCGGGCAGCTTGGGCACCAGCACCACCCCAACCACCAACACGACCGGCTCCACGGGCACGGGCACGAACACCACGAGCACTCCCTCGACGCCCACCACGGGCGGCTCGGGCACGGCCGGCGAATCCCAGCAGGCGGCGATCCTGCTGGACACGAACGCGGCCTCCACGTACAACCCCTACAACTATCCGGTCGCTGAATTCGGCGACCCGAGCCTGATCCTCGACGGCGACATGGCCACGGGCTGGACGGCGGAGGTCAACCCGACGAGGGCTCCCAAGATGGCAGAGGGCCTGCTGATCGACCTGAAGACGCGCCAGAAGCTGAAGGCGATCGAGCTGGCCACGGCCTCGCTCGGCATGACCGTTCAGGTCTACGGCGCCAACGCACATACGGCGCCCACGTCGATCACGGACCCGGCGTGGGTTCCCCTGAGCCACTCCCAGGTGGTCACCAAGAAGCACATCCGCATCAAGCTGCGCGATGCGAGGAGGGCGTTCAGGTTCGTGACGCTGTGGATCAGCCAGGCGCCAGCCGCCTCGGTGGGCACCCCAGCAGCCCCGGGACACGTGAGCGTCAACGAACTGGAACTGTTCGCCGCCGGTTAGGGGCGACGGCGACGGACCCGGTTCACGCCGCGCGAGGGCGACTCCCCGGCCAGTCGGCCGCAGCGGCCAGGACCGCCGTCTAGGCGGAGGTGGTGCGCGCGCGTCTGGCCGGAGGCTTCTTGGCCCGCTTGGCCCTTGGCTTGGCCCAGACCTCGTCCAGGAACGCGGCGACCTCGCCGGTCAGCCGGTCGGGCTGCATGCGCAGCTCCACCAGCGAGTTGGCTTCCAGCAGCCGTGCGTTGGGCATCTCCTTGGCGAGCATGCCGGCATCTGAGAAAGGGTGCACTGGATCGCGTGGATGGCCGAGCACCAGCGTGGGCGCCTGGAAGGTCGCGCGCTCGCTGCGGGGCGGTGCAATGCGCCCGAAGAACAGGCCCTGGAGCAGCGCGCCCCCCGGCCCCGGTTCCTGGCGGAGCAGGTCGAGCATGACGTTGCCGAAGTGCGGGAGCACGCTGCGCGGCACCGCGCGGGCGACCCGCGCGAGCAGCTTCATGACGGGCTCGCCAAAGGTCAGCGACATGAGCACGGGGGTGAAGGCCAGCGCGCTGGCGAGCAGGCCGTTGTCGAGCACGGGCATCTCGATCACCAGCCCCCGCAGCCGCTCGGGGCGCTCGGAGGCGACCTCGAGCGCGGCGTTGGCTCCGAGCGAGGTGCCCATGACGACCGCCTGCTCCAGCTGCAGGTGGTCCATCAGCGCGATCACCTGCTGGCCGAAGATCGGCATGGAGTAGCGCCACATGTCGCGTGGGCGCTCGGACTGGCCGTGGCCGAGCAGGTCGAGCGTGATCACACGGTTGCCCCGCGAGGCCAGCTCTTCGGCCAGCGGCCGGTGCATCTCCTGCGAGAGCAGCAGCCCGTGCAGGAGGATCAGTGGGCGAGCGCTCGCGGACGCGCTGCGCGCGGTGCGCCCGCGCACTCCCGCGGCGGTCACGGCGGCGGGCCCACCACCGAACTCGGTGTAGGCGATTCGCTGCTCCTCGAACTTGAAGAACGGCATGACTGCACCCTACTACCACGCCCGCGGCGCGCCTCCCACGGCTGAGCGCTAGCTTTGACGGCGACGCGATCCGCCAAGCCCACCCCCTTAGGAGGACCCCATGGCCAAGCAGCCCCGCATCCTCGCCGGAGAGACCGCCGCGATCACCGGCGCCGCCCGCGGGATCGGGCGCGCGACCGCCGAGGCGTTCCTGCGCCAGGGCATGAAGGTGGCGATCGGCGATGTCGACTTCGAGGCCGCGCGCCAGACCGCCTCGGAGCTGGGCGCGAGCACGATCGCGTTGCCGCTGGACGTGACCGACAGGGACTCCTTCGACGCTTTCCTGGACAGCGCCGAGCAGCAGCTGGGGCCGCTGGACGTGCTGGTGAACAACGCCGGGATCATGCAGGTGGGCCGCTTCATCGACGAGGACGACCTGACGGCGCGGCGGATGGTGGACATCAACGTGCACGGCGTGATCCTGGGCATGAAGCTGGCGCTCGCGCGCATGATCCCCCGCGATCGCGGCCACATCGTCAACATCTCCTCGCAGGCGGGCAAGTTCGGCGCGCCGGGCGGGGCGACCTATTCGGCGACCAAGCACGCGGTGGTCGGCCTGACGGAGGCCGTGCGCGGCGAGCTGCGCCTGATGGGCGCCCACATCGACCTGAGCTACGTGATGCCGTTCGTGGTCAACACGGAGCTGGGCGCGGGCCTGGGCGAGGCGCGGGGGATGCACAACCTCGAGCCGAGCGAAGTGGCCGACGCGATCGTGGAGGCTCTCCAGCTGGGCATTGTGGACGTGTGGGTGCCGAAGTCGGCCAGGCGCACGAACGTGCTCGCCGCGGTGCTGCCGCGGGTGCTGTCGGAGGGCATGGCGCGCGCGATGAAGGCCGACCGCGTGCTGGCGGGCGCGGACCTGAACACGCGCCGTGCGTATGAGCTGCGGGCAGCGCGCTCGCAGCCGGGGCTGGAGCCGGCGGTCGAGCCGTCGCAGATACCGAAGACGGCGGCCGAGGCGCCTGAGAGCCCAGCGGAGGCTCCCGAGACGGCGGGCGGGGTCGCGCAGACGACGAGCGAGTAGCGCGCCGCGGCCCTCGCTCGGGCGGCAGTCGTCAGGCGGCAGTCAGCCAGTCGGCGATCAGCCCGCCGATCAACGGCCCCTGGTCCTCCTGCAGGAAGTGGCTGGCGTTATCGATCGTGCGCGGCGCGGGCTGCCCGATGGACTCGGCGAAGCGCTCGCCGACCTCCAGCGGCAGCACCGGGTCGGAGTCGGCCCACAGCATCAGCGTCGGTCGGCTGTCACCGCGTAGCGCCTCCAGCACCCGCTGCCCGGCGTTGGCGCCGGGCGCATCGGGAGTGCGGGGGATCAGCAGCGGGAAGGCGCGCGCCCCGGCCTTGGAGGCGGCGTCCGGGTAGGGCGCGTCGTAGGCGGCGATGACCTCATCGCCCGGGTCGGTCTTGCAGGCGCCGCGTACCAACATGCCCACGGGCAGATCCTCCGTGCGCGCGACGAAGTCGCGGAAGGCGATCCAGGCGTCGGTCATCTTCTGGTGCCCGGTGAACAGGCCCGTGTCCAGGATCACGATCCGCTCGATCCGCTCGGGGTGCTCCACGGCCAGGCGCAGGCCGATCGGCCCGCCCCAGTCGTGCACCACTATCGTCGCGCCGCTGAGGTCGAGGTCCTCCAGCAGCGTGCCCGCCAGCGCGGTGTGGCGGTCGTAGCTGTAGAAGTCGATGCCTGTCGGCTTGTCCGAGCGCCCGAAGCCGGCGAGGTCGGGCGCCAGGCAGCGAAAGCCGGCGTCGCGCACGGGGGGAATGACCTTGCGCCACAGAAACGACCAGGTCGGCTCGCCGTGCACGAAGATCACGGGCGCGCCGGCTCCCTCATCGAGGTGGGCGAGGCGCAGCCCGTCAACATCGCGGTAGTGGGACTGGAAGGGAAAGCCCGGAAGCCCCAGCAGCGCCTCCTCGCCCGTACGCACGACGTCGGCCATCTCCTCGCGGAGCATACCCTGTGCCTCATCGGCTAGGCTCGCGCCGATGCACACCCTGGCCGTTCAGCTGGCGCCCATCCTGGGGGCGGAGAAGAGCAAAGCTCCGTTCTACATAGCGGGCGGCCTGCTCGTGGCGTGGGCCCTGCTGCTGTCGTTGGGGATCGGCATGCGCCGCAGCGACTTCCCGTCCAACCTGGCCCAGCAGCGCGGTGTGATGGCGATCAGCGCGGTCCTGGTGCTGGCGGCGGTCTCAACAGCGGTCATCACCTCGGGCGGAGCGACCAAGAGCGAGGCGTCCAGCGCAACCCCCGCGACCAAGGAATCGGGTGGCGTGACGGAAGCCTCGACAGCCACGGCCAAGCCGACGGCCACGACCAAGCCGACGACCACGACCAAGCCGACGGCCAAGACCAAGCCCACGGCCACCACCGGCGCCCCGACCTCGCCGGCCACCTCGCTGAAGCTGGCGGCCAACCCCGAAGGCCAGCTCAGCTACGACACCAAGACGCTCAGCGCGAAGGCTGGCAGCGTGACCATCACGATGACGAACTCCTCGCCGGTGGAACACAACGTCACGATCGCTCAGGGCAGCAGGATCCTCGGCGCGACGCCCACGTTCACGGGCTCCAGCAAGACACTCGCGCTGAAGCTGAAGCCGGGCACCTATGAGTTCTACTGCTCGGTGCCCGGACACCGACAGGCGGGCATGGAAGGCACGCTGACGGTCTCGTGAAGCTGTACGTCTGCTGGGGCACCTTCCCAACACCGCGTCCAGGCGGGCACCCGTGCGCGAACGCCTACAAGGCGCTGAAGGACACGGGGCACGACCCCGAGGTGGTCAAGTCCTACGGTTTCGCGCCCTTGCCGGGCCTGTTCAACCAGACGCGCGGGCGGCGCGAGGTGCAGGAGCTGACGGGCAACCGCTGGGTCCCCACGCTGCGGTTGGATGACGGCACGGTGATCGACGATTCACACGCGATAGTCGAGTGGGCCCGGGCCAACCCGGCGTAGCTCTGGCGCAGCCCGGCGGGCGGCGACGGCGGCGTGGGGCGCGGCTGCGCGAGCAGCTCGTCCATGTCTTTGTCGGCGCGGGAGGCCACGCGTCCGAGGGCGAGGGCGAGGGTCGCACTGAATCCCGTCGCGGCAAGGCTCGAAGCAACGATGACGATCACGGAATCACCCCATGAATCTCGGTCAGCTCAGCTCCCTCTGCGGACACTCGCACGGCGCCCGGACGACAGTCCAGGCCCCTCGTGCGGGCGCCCATGCTCTGACCGTGCCTTTCTACGTCGGGAGGGGACTGTCCTTCCGACGAAGCCGTCAATTCCGACAGAAGGGAACGCGCAATGGACGTCCTGGCCAGGCTGGATGAGGCACGCGAGCGGATCAACGTGCTCGAGCACCCGTTCTATCAGCGCTGGAGCGCCGGTGAGCTGAGCGCGGAGGAGCTGGGCTGCTACGCGGGGGAGTACCGCCATGCGGTCGTCGCCCTGGCGCGCGCGTCGGCGCTGGCGGCGGCCAAGGCGCGGGCGCCCCACGCGGAGGGCCTGTGCCGCCACGCGGAAGAGGAGGCGGCACACGTGGCGCTGTGGGACGAGTTCGCGCACGCGGTCGGCGCGCGTCCGTCCCCGGCGGTCCGCCAAGCGAGCCTGGCGGGGACGGAGGAGTGCGTGGAGACGTGGACGGCGGGCGAGGATCTGCTGGAGCACCTGGCGGTGCTGTACGCGATCGAGGCGGGCCAGCCTGAGATCTCGAGGACGAAGCTGGAGGGACTGGGCGCCCACTACGGCTACACCGAGGAAGGCCCCGCGACGAGCTACTTCACGGTCCACGAGCTGCGCGACGTGGAGCACGCCCGGCAGGCGGGGGAGCTGATCGCGGAGCTGATGGCCGACGTGGAGGACCGGCCCGAGCAGGTGGAGCGGATGGTGCGGCGGGCGAGCGCGGCGCTGCGCGGCAACTGGCGGCTGCTCGACGGGGTGGAAGCGCACGCGCGTCCCTAGCGGCGGCGGGTCCCGCCGCGCTCAGCGCCGCGGCGGGACCGGACGCGGCGCCAGGCGCCAGGCGAACAGCACGGCCGCCACGGAGGTCGCCAGGTTGAGGCTCGAGACGCCCGCTCTCATGGGGATGCTGACGCGCGCGTCGGCTCTGGCGATCAGCTCGCTGCTGAGGCCGTGGCGCTCGGTCCCGAACGCGAGCACCGCGCGGGGATCGAGCGCGGCGGGATCGAGCGTGTCGCCGTCGGGGTCCACGGCCAGCAGCGGTCGGTCGTGCGTGTCGAGATCCTCCAGCTGCGCCAGCCTGGCCACGGGCAGCGCGAAGTGCAGTCCCGCGGCGCCCCGCAGCGCGTCCGGGTGCCACGGGTCGTGGCTGCCGGTGGTGAGGACGGCGCCCGCGTCGGCGGCCGCGGCCACGCGCACGCAGGCGCCCATGTTGCCGAGGTCGCGCGGGTCCTCCAGCAGCACCACGGGAGCGGGTCGCCGCGCCGCCAGCACGGCGGCGGTGTCAACGACGGGACGCCGCGCGAGCGCCATCACACCGGTCGCGGGCGCGAGCGGCGCGAGCTGCTGGAAGATCTCCGGATCGATCGGGCGGGCGAGCGTACGCAGGCGCTCGGCGAGGTCGGG
>DAINPC010000005.1:8174-14055 GCA_036743695.1 Solirubrobacteraceae bacterium
GGGCGTGCTGGGCCTGCGGATGGTCAAGAAGACGGTCAACCAGGACGAACCCAACGTCTACCACCTGTTCTACGGCGACGAGCACGGCTCTCCGGGGATGGACCTGACGTTCTTCGAGTACCCGGGCGCCGCCCCGGGACTGGCGGGGGCGGGGATGGTGCACCGGATCCTCTGGCGCGTGGCCTCGCGCCAGGCGCTCGAGTTCTGGCGCGAGCGCCTGGCGGCGAGGGGCGTGAGCGCGGAGCTGACCGGTGACAGCCTCCTGTTCGCCGACCCCGAGGGCCTGGGCCACGAGCTGATGTTCGTGGCCACCGGGGACGAGCCGCTGAGCGCCCGTTCGCCGGAGATCCCGAGCGAGTACGCGCTCCAGGGGCTCGAGGGTGTGCGTGCCTACAGCAGCGCTCCCGTTCACAGCGAGCGCCTGCTGGGCGAGGCTTTGGGCTTCGTCAGGCGCGAGGGCGAGCACTGGGAGGTGCACGGCGAGCAGCGCGGCGGCTCCTACGCCTACGATCCGGCTCCGCCTGAGATCAACCGCAGGCAGGGCGCGGGCAGCGTCCACCACGTGGCGTTCGCCTCGCGCATGGAGGACTTGGAGAAGTGGCGCCTGCGGGTCGCCGAGGCGGGCGCCCGCCCGACGCCGGTGATCGACCGCTTCTACTTCAAGTCCGTCTACTTCCTGGAGCCGAGCGGGGTGCTGTTCGAGATCGCCACGATCGGCCCCGGCTTCGCTGTGGACGAGGACGAGCGGCACCTCGGCGAGCGGCTCTCGCTGCCGCCGCCGTTCGAGTCGATGCGCGAGCAGCTGGAGGCGACGCTCGAGCCGCTGGACTATCCGCCGCCGTGGCGTGTGGAGGCATCCGGCTAGGCGGCGGCGTCGCCGAGTCGGCGCGAGCGCGGCGAGCGTCTGGCCAGCACGGCGCCCCAATCGGCGTCATCGATCCGGCCGGGCTGGGTCTCGGCGAGGAAGTCCCGCAGTAGCAGCGAGAGGCCTTCGGGGTCTTCCAGATGCGGAAAGTGGGCTGCGCGCGGGAGCGTCTTGAAGAAGCTGTGCGGGATCGCCTCGTGCGCGAGCCGTCCGTGCTGGATCGGGATGGTCCTGTCGCGCTCGCCCCAGACGATCATCGTGGGTATCGACTCCAGCAGCCCGAGGCGGTCGGTGGCGCTGACCCGCTGGCCGTGCATGTCGATCACGGAACGCAGCGTGTGCAGGAACGCCTGGCGCGCTTCCGCGTTCTCCAGCGGCCTCAGCGCGCGAGCGATCGCCTGCAGGTAGACGCCCGCGCCGACACCGCGCTCGCGCAGGCGCGTGCCCGCGCGACGGACTCCGCCGAGCAGGCGCGGGTGGATGGTGAGCGACAGCAGCGCGGACATGCCGGGCAGAGCGGCGGTGCGCAGCACCGGACTGACCTCACGGCCGAGGCCGCCGCTGGAGATCAGCACTAGGCGCTCGACGCGCTGTGGGAACTGGTAGAAGAACTGCATCGCCACGCCGCCGCCGAGCGAGTGCCCGACGATGCTCGCACTGTCCATGCCGATGGCTGCCAGCAGGTCGCGGATGCTGGCAGCGTGCGCTCCGAGCGAGTAGTCCCCGCGCGGCGCCGCGGAGTCGCCGTGGCCGATCAGGTCGGGCGCCACCACGGTGTAGTCGCCGGCCAGGCTCTGCGCCACGGCCTGCCAGTGGCTGGAGGAGTTGAGCATGCCGTGGATCAGCACCACCGGCGGTCCGCTGCCGGCGACCCTGTAGATCACGCGGCGCCCGTGCAGGGCGATCTCCCACTCCTCGAACCGCGGCGGCAGGGTGGGCAGCGGCACGGGCCGCGAGCCGTGTGGCGGCGGGTCCTCGCCGCCGGGTCCGGCCTGGCTGGAAGTCAGCGCGGCACCTCGCGCAGGAATCTAGCAAAGAGCCATACTCCTCCTGCGGTGCTGCGGCTAGTCACGATCCCGATCAGCCACTACTGCGAGAAGGCGCGTTGGGCGCTTGAGCGCGCGGGAATGCCCTACCGCGAGGAGCGCCACGTCCAGGGCATCCATCAGCTCGCCGCGCGGCACGCCGGCGGTGGAGCCACGGTGCCCGTGCTCGTCACGCCCGGGGGCGCGATCGGGGACTCCGCGGAGATCCTCGCCTGGGTGGACGAGCGCACGCTGCCCGAGCGGCGACTGTTCTCCCCAGACGCAGAGGAGCGGCGTGCGGTCGAGGAGCTGTGCAGGCGCCTGGACGACGAGCTGGGGCCGCGCGGCCGACGGCTGATCTACGTGCACATGCTCGCCGAGCGCAAGCTGATGCTTCACTTCAACAATCAGGGTGTCCCCGCCTGGGAGGACCGCGCGATCCGCTGGGGGTGGCCGCTGGCCGTCCGCTTCGTGCGTCGCGCGCTCGACATCACCCCGGGTATCGAGGTTGAGGACGAGGCGGTGGTTTGGCGCGAGCTCGACTTCGTGGCGGGGCTGCTCGCAGACGGGCGCCCATATCTGTGCGGCGAGCGCTTCGGGGCGGCCGACCTGACGTTTGCGGCGTTGGCCGCCGCCGTGACCTTGCCGAGCATCTACGGTGTCGCCCTTCCCCAGCCTGAGGCGCTGCCGGCCCGCACGGCGGCGCTGGTGAGGCGTGCGCGCGAGCACCCCGCGGGGCGCCACGCGCTGCGCGTGATCGCCGAGCACCGCGAGCGCCGGCCGGGCGCGCGGGCGACGGTGGACGAGCGGGCGTGACCGAGGCTCCGGCTCACAGCTCGTCGTGCCACAGATGGACGTTGCGCCGGCCGCGACGGCGCGCCTGCAGCCGCGCGCGCTCGGCGGAGCCGAGCGACCGATCGCCCGGCTCGCTGTGCCGGTCGGCGTCGGGGCGGTCGTCGCGGGGCTCGGGCCACTCGTGCAGACAGTGGCTCGCGGAGGCAAGCCGCCAGCAGGCTCGGTGCAGGCGCTGCCCCAGCTCGAACCAGTCATCGGAGTGGGCGGGCGGATCGGCGTGGAGCAGTCGCCTGGCCTCCTCCAGCCGGTCGCTGACGTCCTGGCGGAAGCGCTCGATCTCCTGCGCGGCGGCGGTCCGTGCGCCACGCCACGCGCGGTGCTGCGGCGCCTCGGGCAGGGCGGGCATGGCCCCGGCCAGGCGCTGGCGGCGCAGCAGCTCCAGCCCGCTGCATGTGAGCTGCCACACGGCCACTCCGTGGCGCCGCGTGCAGTGCAGCGGTCCCTCCTGGCGCAGGACCTCCAGGCGGATGCCCACGTGGCGCGCGGCGGTGGAGCGCCGGGGGATGTCGAGGTGCGCGAGCACGGTGGCGAAGGTGACCGCGCGCGCGTCCCCGGGGCGCTGGCGCGCGCCGCGCTCCACGGCCGCAAGCACCAGCTCGTCGGAGGGCCGCTCGGGCGACGCGGCTGGGGGCTGTTGCTCCGGTTTGGACATTGCGCCTCCTTCGTTGGAAGGCGCCGAGCGCGTGCGCGGGACTCCGGCCGCTGCGCTCAGCGTGACACTTGACGGCGCGCTGAGCGACAATCGACTGGCATCGAGGACGAGCGACTCGGCGCCGGGCCCGGGGTGTTTACGCGCCGCCGGGCCGCTGTGTTCATTGCCTTATGCACGCTAGATCGAGTCGGTGGCGCAGGCAAGGCAAAATGCGAGAACGTCACCGTCTCGGCACGGCCCGGTCTCACTCTCGTCACATCTGTGTGAGCCCTGTGCGTCGGTGCTGCGCCGCCCGCCGGGGCGGTTCCCTGAGGGCGGCCGGGTAACGTGGGCGGCGTGGACGAGCGCCAGCGGCAGACTCCGTATCTGGATGCCCTGCGCGGGTACGCGGCCAGGAGCCCGGCGCGCCTGCACGTGCCGGGACACAAGGGCGGACAGGGCGCGGACCCGGGCCTGATGGAGGCGATCGGCGAGCGCGCGCTGAGCATGGACATCCCGGCGCTCACGCACGGCATCGACGTGGGCCTGGACCCGACGCCGTTTGAGCAGGCCCAGCGCCTGGCGGCCGAGGCGTGGGGGGCCAAGCGCGCGTGGTTCCTCATCAACGGCGCCTCTCAAGGCAACCTGGCTGCTGGTCTGGCGCTGGCCCACCGGGGCACCGAGGTGGTGGTGCAGCGCAACGCGCACTCGAGCACGATCGACTCGCTCGTGCTCTCGGGCATGCACCCGACGTTCGCAGCGCCGGCGCTGGACGCCGAGCTGGGCCTCGCGCACTGCCTGACTGCGCAGACGCTCGCGGCGGCGCTGGAGAGCACTCCGGGCGCGGTGGGCGCGTTGGTGATCTCGCCCACGTACTTCGGCGCGGTGGCGGACATCCGGGGGCTCGCGGAGGTCGCCCACGCGCGGGGCGTGCCGCTGATCGTGGATGAGGCGTGGGGCGCGCACATGGCCTTCCACGAGGCGCTTCCCGAGCACGCTCTGGCGGCGGGCGCGGACCTGGTGATATCGAGCACGCACAAGATCGTGGGCAGCCTGACCCAGTCGGCGATGCTGCACCTCGGCCACGGGGCGGGTGCGATGATCGGCGAGGACACGGTGGACAGGGCGGTGACCCTGACGGAGTCCACCAGCCCCAACTCGCTGCTGTGCGCGTCCCTGGACGCGGCGCGGCGTCAGGCGGCGGTCCACGGCCGCGAGCTGCTGGAGCGCACGATGGCCACGCTGGCGGTGGCGCGCGAGCAGATCCGCTCGATCGAGGGGCTGGACGTGCTGGACGACCGGCTGGCGGGGCGCCCGGGGGTGTTCGCCTACGACCCGCTGCGCCTGGCGGTTGACGTGCGCGGCGTGGCCGCGAGCGGCTACGAGCTGGCGCCGCTCCTGCGCGAGATCGATGACATCAACCTGGAGCTCTACGGCCAGAACGTGCTGGTGGCGGTGTTCGGCATGGGCGAGCGGGGGTTGGGCGAGGCGCCGCGGCTGGTGGCGGCGCTGCGCGAGGCGGTGCGGCGGGTGGGGCTCGAACCGGAGGGCTCAAGCGCGAGCTTCGCGGCGGCTCCCCCGTGGGGCGAGCTGGTGATGACCCCGCGCGAGGCGTACCTGGGCGCCCAGGAGGTGGTGCCGGCGGCGGAGGCGGTGGGGCGCATCGCGGCAGAGTCGCTGGCCACGTATCCGCCGGGGATACCCAACGTCCTGCCCGGCGAGCGCCTGTCGGCGGAGACGCTGGCGTACGTGCAGCGAACGCTCGAGCTGGGCGGCAGCGTGCGGGGCGCCAGCGACCGGCTGCTGCACACGGTCCGCGTGGTGGTGGAGCGCTAGCCGGCGTCGGCGGTCCACGCGCGCGCAGCCAGGCCAAAACGCAGGAAACCCACTCCCCGACTCCCGATCGGGACAATCGCGCCCGCCCGGGCTCCTCCCCAGCCATAATGTCCCGGCCGGGATTATTGGCGTCCCAACTGCCCCACCTGCTAGACTACTGTCCCGAGCGGGATAAATGTCTTCCGTAGTAAATATCACGAGCCCTGCCGAGTTCGGCGCCGCTCTGCGCGAGGCGCGGCGCGCGCGCGGACTGCGGCTGGAGGACGTCGGCGCCGGCGCCGGAGTGGGCGTGCGCTTCCTCAGCGAGCTCGAGCGCGGCAAGCCGACCTCGAGGCTGGGGGAGACCTTGCGGGTCGCCTCCTCACTTGGCCTGCGCGTCTTGATCGAGGACCCGGATGGCCGAGCGCACGCTTGAGGTCTGGTGCTTTGATGAGCGCGCCGGGGTGCTCATCGACGAGCCCAGCGGCCTGGCGTTCACCTACGCCGAGAGCTGGCGTGGGGCGGGGCGCCCGCGACCGCGGCGTGGATGAGGTGATCGCCGACGCACGCGCGAAGTTTGCAAAGAGCGAGCCCTCGGTGGACGTCGAGTTTATTCAGAGTTTGCAGGACATGATCGGCGATCTTACAGGTGCGCCCGAGCCGATTGAGATCAAGCTGTTTGCGAACGAC